>JAKOGY010000416.1 GCA_028658405.1 Dolichospermum sp. ST_sed8
TCTTCAATTAGTTGATCAACAAATTCCCTTAATTGTTGCTGCTGTGTTAGGGACGGAGTTCAGCTTTGACAAATTCAGGCTCGATGAATCATCATCAATTAAAAAACACGAAATAATGAGGTCTTCAAGTAATCAGTCTTATCGCATTGTTGCTATTCCAGGTGAAGGAATTGGACCAGAAGTTGTGGAAGTTTCACTACAACTTTTGCAACAAGTAGCTAAACTGGAAAAATTTACCTTGCAGGTAGATTATGGTTGGCTGGGTACAACAGCCTTAAAACAATTTGGTAGTTACTTTCCCCAAGCCACAGCCGAGCTATGTAATGGATCTGATGGAATTGTCTTTGGTGCAGTTACCCAAGGTGGACTGCTAGAACTGCGAAAACATTACGACTTTTTTTGCAATCTGCGTCCCATTCGCATTGTTGATAGTTTAATCAATAAATCTAGCTTACGTCCAGAAAAAATTAAAGGACTAGATATACTCGTCATTCGAGAATTAGTCAGTGGGATTTATTTTGGATCTGCTGGACGTGGTTCAGATGAAAAAGGGGCTTATGGCTATCACACCATGCTGTATTACGATCATGAAATACGGCGAATTGCTCGTCAAGCCTTGCAAAAAGCCCAACAACGTCGAGGAAAACTAACAGTAGCTCATAAAGAAAATGCTTTACCTAATTTACCTTGGACTCGTTTAGTACAAGAAGAAGCAAGCCAGTTTCCTGATGTTGTTGTAGAACCAATGTTAGTGGATAATTTAGCCATGCAAATGGTGATGAATCCCCAAAGATTTGATGTAATTTTGGCCAGCAATTTGTTTGGAGATATTCTCAGCGATATTGGCGGAGCTTTAGTTGGTTCTCTAGGCTTATTGGGTTCAGCCAGTCTCAATGCCGATGGATTTGGATTATATGAAGCAATTCACGGTACAGCCCCAGATATAGCAGGTAAAGGAATTGCTAATCCTTTAGGAACTATTGGAGCTTGTGTTTTAATGCTGGAACAATGGGGGGAAATAAGAGCCGCTCAACTCATTATGGCAGCGCAGGATCGAGTTTTAGCTCAAGGATATCGGACTGCGGATTTATCTCCTCAAGGGTCGGAAATATTAGTCAATACCGAACAATTAATACAGCTTTTATTAGCAGAAATTTATAATTTACAAAATACAGAAATGGGGGTGTTGCATGAATAATATAAATAAACAAGTTTTAAATTTAGGGGATGATATTAATACTGATGATATTATTCCTGCTAATCGAGCTACAACTTATGATCCTGATATTTTAAAACAATATGCTTTAGAACATCTGATAGGAGTAGGAGAGTTATTAAAATACAATGTGATTGTCGCTGGAGAAAATTTTGGCTGTGGTTCTAGTCGAGAAATTGCCCCAGTCGCCCTTAAAGCTGCGGGAATTGAAAAAATTCAGGCGCGATCATTTGCAGAAATTTTTTATCGCAATAGTATTAATATTGGACTAAATTTAGAAATTTTGGGGGAAAAACAGGAAAATCCTGTAGTTAGTGCGATCGCCCAAGCAGGTGGTTTAATACCTTTTAATCATCAGCGTCGTCAGGGAAAAATTACCACTCCTAAAAGCTTAACTTCCCAACGACCAATGACTTTAGTTGAAAAACTCCTAGCTAAAGCATCTGGTAATGCTTATGTTCGTCCTGGAGAAGTAGTTTTTGCCCAAGTGGACTTAGCCCTATCCCATGATGCGGTAGCAGGACCCGTAGCCACAACATTTTATAAAAACTACGGACAAGAAGCAAAACTGTGGGATGCTCAACGGGTAGTATTAGTAGCAGATCACTTTATTCAAGTTAATGACATTCGCAATGATCATAAAGCCAATGTCATGTATCAAGAAATGATTGACTTTGCCAAAGAGCAAGGATGTCATTTATTTGATGTAGTTTCTCCTGGAGAAGCAGCAGGTATTTGTCACGTATTACTACCAGAAAAAGGATTTGTCCGCCCAGGAATGATCATTGCTGGTACAGATTCCCATACTTGCACCTACGGCGCATTAGGAGCTTTTTCCGCCGGTGTGGGAACTACAGACATGGCCAATATCTATGCTATGGGGGATATGTGGATTCGTGTGCCACCAACACTAGTATTTGAGTTATCTGGAACTCTACCCGCCCATATCAGTGCTAAGGATATCATACTGTTTATCCTGGGACAAATTGGTTGTGCTGGTGCTACCAGTAAAGTTATGGAATTTAGAGGGTCAATACTCGAACAAATGCCATTCGATGAACGCTTGACTCTTGCTAATATGGCCATTGAGTGTGGTGCAATCTGTGGTGTAATCGTTCCTGATGAAACAACCCGCAATTATGTAAAAAGTCGATCTGATCAAGAATTTACAGAAATTATTGGCGACTCTGATGCTGAGTATGAGAAAATATATAAATGGGAACTCAGTAATTTAGAACCGCAAATTGCCCGTCCTCCCAAACCAGATCAAGTAGTACCTATTAGTCAGCTAGAAGAAACCCCCATTACCAAAGCCTTTATTGGTTCTTGTACAGGAGGTAAATTATACGATTTGGCTCAGGCCGCCGAAGTTT
>JAKOGY010000417.1 GCA_028658405.1 Dolichospermum sp. ST_sed8
ATAGATCTGGAGATGAAGGAAAGATTTTTGCCGACTTAGTACAGGGTAAAACTCTAGATGTTGCCACATTACAGCAATTAAAAGCAGAAAATGACCAAGCCACAATTACCCTCAATGGGCAAACTATCCAGGTAGAAAACTCAACTCCTGCAACAGCCTGGACAAAGCTGTTGGGAGGTAGCAGTTATGACTCTGCCACAGCCCTAACCACAGGCAGCGACGGTGCTATTTATGTCAGTGGTATTACTGATGGCAACCTGGATGGACAGACTAATAATGGTCATTATGATGCCTTTATCACCAAATACCTACCAGATGGCACCAAGTCCTGGACAAAGCTGTTGGGAGGTAGTGGTAATGACTCTGCCTATGCCCTAACCACAGGCAGCGACGGTGCTATTTATGTCAGTGGTTCTACTTATAACAACTTAGATGGACAGACTAATAATGGTGGTGGTGATGCCTTTATCACCAAATACCTACCAGATGGCACTAAGTCCTGGACAAAGCTGTTGGGAGGTAGCAGTTTTGACCTTGCCATAGCCCTAACCACAGGCAGCGACGGTGCTATTTATGTCAGTGGTTTTACTGAGAGCAACCTGGATGGACAGACTAATAATGGTAGTCTTGATGTCTTTATCACCAAATACTTACCAGATGGCACCAAGTCCTGGACAAAGCTGTTGGAAAGTAACAATATTGACCATGCCACAGCCCTAACCACAGGCAGCGACGGTGCTATCTATGTCAGTGGTTTTACTAGTAGTAACAACCTGAATAGTAGACGGACTGCCTTTATCACCAAGCTAGATATCGCCCCTACCATCACCTTATCCCTATCACCCAGTAGTGTAACTGAAGATGGCGCAGCTAATCTAGTTTACACCTTTACTCGTGATATTACAACCAACGCCTTAACCGTCAACTACAGCATTGCGGGGACAGCAAACAGTAGCGATTATACAGGGGCAACCCCAGGCACAGGAAAAACCATTACCTTTGCAGCTAATTCAGCCACGGCAATTTTAACCATAGACCCCACAGCAGATACCACCTTTGAAAGTGATGAAACGGTAGCTTTAACACTCGTTGCGGGAACAAATTACACTATTGGGACAACAACAGCCGTCACAGGAACTATTACTAACGATGATTTCTTACCTACTATTAACCTCAGTGCTAACCAAACGATAGTTGAAGGTTTCACAAGTCCCCAAAACCTTAGTTATACAGTTACTCTTTCCAAAGCCAGCACTCAAAGCATTACTGTCCAATATGCCACAGCTAACGGTACAGCCATAGCAGGAGCAGACTATACCAGCACTACAGGAGTTCTGACTTTCAACCCAGGCATAACAACTCAAGTTATCAATATCCCCATTCTCAATGATGACCTAAATGAAGTCAATGAAACCTTTACTGTGTCTCTAACTTCCCCTACAAATGCCGTATTAGGGACAACTAAAACTGTCACTACCACCATCAGTGATACCGTGACTGCTTCTGTTACCACCACCCTACCAGCCAATGTGGAAAACCTGACTCTAACAGGAACAACAGCGATTAACGGTACAGGTCACGCAGGTAATAACGTCTTCACTAGTAATAGTGCTAATAATACCCTTGCAGGTCTAAATGGCAATGATACATACTCTTTTGTTGCTAAAACTGCATTAGGAACTGACACAATTATCGAAACCATAACAGGTGGAATTGATACCCTTGACTTCACAGGCACAACTACTGCTATAAATGTGAATTTAGGTGTAAGCACCTTGCAGACTGTTAATAGCAATTTAAAACTCATTCTCTCTGCCAATAACGTCATTGAAAACGCCACCGGTGGCACAGGAAATGACCGGATCACGGGTAATACACTGAGTAACCTGCTGATTGGCGGTAGTGGAAATGACATCCTACAAGGACTAGGAGGAGATGACATTTTGTGGGGAGGAGCAGGTAATGATCTGCTCACAGGAGGACTTGGTAATGATCAATACTTATTTCAAAGCGGTGTTGTCTTTAGTAGCAGTTTAGGAATTGATTACATCACCCAGTTTGATATAGGAAAAGACAAAATTAGCCTCAGTAAAATTACTTTTAATGCCATTACTAATACTGTCGGACAGGCTTTAACCGACTTTGCCGTGGTGACAAATAATGATTTAGTAGACGGGAGTGCTGCTCATATTGTCTTTAGTCAAAGCTCTGGTAGTCTGTTCTATAACCAAAATGGTGCTGCTTTAGGTGCAACATCAGTGTTTGAATTTGCTTATTTAGGTAATCCTGATATCACTCTCAACAGTAGCGATTTCAGTTTGCTTGTTTAGCTTAATACCTACCGTTGGGTAGGGGTTTAGCACTGCTTATATGTGTCAACTTAAGAGAACTACACAAAAAAGATGAACTGCTTGCAGCAGCGCTAGTTCCCTCCGGGACGCTCCGCGAACGCTATCCAATTTTGTGGGATGGGCATCTTGCCCGTCCTTGATGATTAGCGGGCAAGATGCCCGCACTACAAGAAATTTTGGGATATTTTTTTAATTGGAAGTCTCTAAGGGAACACCAAAAAATAAATTACCCAATTTT
>JAKOGY010000418.1 GCA_028658405.1 Dolichospermum sp. ST_sed8
AAGGAAGAAGGAAGAATCAAAATGGCAACGAATGAACCCGTCAATTAGTTCTTGACAGACTACTAGTTATTGAGTCGTCTTGAGACGACTTTTGCTATGAGACTGGGAATTCATTCCCAGTTGGGTTTTACGTTAAGTTGACACCAATGAAGCTCTTGCTTTATCCCTACCCACTTAAATCAAATAATTAAGCCGTTTTGAATATACATTGAGATTTATAATAGAGCTAGACTTGGCAGACAAGGAGGGAAAGTGGACAAGAAAGAAAAACAAAGAAGAATTAACACTGATTAATTATCCAAAACGTTGGCTTATTGGTAATAAGTGATGATTACTCCCAGAGGGAACATATCGGGCAGAATTTTCCGGTTCTTTCTCTTCAAACTCCCTTGTCTACTTTCCTTCCTTGTCTTCCAAGTCCAGCATAAAACCCAATTCTAAAAAACCTACACTTGTCAGGCGAGTCCTTAATCATTAATATTTAACCCTCAAAAATAACTTGATTATTCAACCAAGTAACCAAATCAGCTTTACTGGCAAAATCTAACAACGCTAAACCTAAATTCTCCAAATCTTCCACAGGTAACTTATTAATTTTTACTTGCAAATCCTGACTAACTCCACCTATACGCCGTTCAAGTAAACGCATTACAAAATTGAAAATTACCTCATAACGAACTTCTTGATAATATCTGGTATTTTTTAAATCACTAATACTAAACATTCTTGCTAACTTCTGGGAACTGAGACAGGGTAATTTAGTTTAACCATCTGCAATATTTTGATTATTCAACCAAGTAACCAAATCAGCTTTACTGGTAAAATCAAACAAAGCTAAACCTAAATTCTCCAAATCTTCCACAGATAACTTATTGATTTTTACTTGTAAATCCTGACTAACTCCACCTATACGCCGTTCAATTATACGCATAGTGTAATTTAAGGCCTCCTCATAACGGACTTCTTGATAATATCTGGTATTTTTTAAATCACTAATACTAAACATTCTTGCTAACTCCTGGGGACTGAGACGGGGTAATTTATAGGAAATAATAGTCTGGATTAAATCTAGCAAATTTTTTTGCAATCTTTCATCCGGTAAATCTGATTTTGCTTGTGATAATAGGTTTCTCGCTAAAGCAGGAACTTCTTTTTCTTTCTCCACCACTAACTTAATAATACCTAATCCCAAGGACGTTTGTATATCCACCAGTTCATCCAAATATAACCGAGTTACCAATGGACTTTCTAGCAAATAGCGATAGGGTTCTATTTCTGTGGGTTCTATACTACGTTTAGCAAATAAAACCACAGCTTGCCAGGGTGTAGTAGAAGCATAGAGATGTAAATAAAGAAAAATCTCTGAAAAAAAGCGAGAATAAAAGTCATCATCTCTTTGAAATTGTACCTCTACAAAATAAATAGGTATTTTTTTTTGATTATTTGTAGGTAGAAATACACCATCAATTCTAAACGCTGTTTGTTTTAGTTCTACAGAGGCAAAATCATAAGCATTTGCTTCACTAGGGGGTAAATTAATTCAAAAAAAGATTGCGGTAAGGTTTGAAAAATGCGATAAAAGATAGAATCGGTTTTCATGAATATTGCTATTAAATATTTTTGTAAATATTGAGTTAAGAGGAACTATGAAACATGATACAATAGTAATCATGCAAAATATCATATTAATTTCAACACACTGAAATTTAAGCTATGAATCCGCGATTGGTTGATTCCCTTATTCAAGTAATTCAAGCACTTTCCCCAGAAGAAAGAAAACTTTTAGAAAGTCGTCTTAAACTCAATGCTATACAGCAAACACCGGGAATTTGTGGTGGTCATGCTCGAATTCAGAATACACGGATTCCCGTGTGGATTTTGGTTTCATTTCGACAGCAGGGAGCGAATGATACAGAATTGTTGCAAAATTATCCTAGTCTCACACCGGAAGATTTGACAGCAGCTTGGGACTATTATAAACAGTATCGTTCAGAAATTGATCTTGCGATCGCTACTCAACATGAGGATGACTGATTGTGAGACTTTATTCTGATGAAAACTTTCCTCTAGAAATTGTTCGACAATTGCGGCAGATGAAATATGATGTGCTTACTTCCTACGAAGCAGGACAAGCAAATCAAGGAATTCCAGATGATGAAGTTTTGGCGTTTGCAACTCAGGAAAACCGAGTTTTAGTCACACTAAATCGAGATGATTTTATTGCACTTCATCGCACAGGAATTTCTCATGCTGGCATTATTATCTGTAAAGATGATCGGGATTATTTAGGACAGGCTCAAATCCTGCACAATTGCCTGATTGAAAATACAGATTTTACTAATCGGCTAATTAGAATTAAAAAAAATAATCAACCGAAATCGGGAATACAGATTTTCATTTACCAAGAATACAAGAGTTGAACAATGCTATAAAAGATAGAATTGGTTTTCATGAATATTTCTAGTAAATATTTTTGTAAATGTTGATTGGGCAAGAACAATGAAACATGATACAATAGTAATTATTCAAAATATCATATTAATTTAAATTAATTACATCAAG
>JAKOGY010000419.1 GCA_028658405.1 Dolichospermum sp. ST_sed8
CGCTTTATTACCGCACGAGTCGCTTATATCTCAGGTCTAAAGACACTGAGTTTTACGCTTACCGGATATCTCTATAAATCACTAATTTCCTGATATCGCAGCATGACGCAAGCCATACTGCTGAAATCCTAACTAATCACTTCGGAAAATGTGGTTATTAAGCTGCTACAACAACTTCTTCTGCTGCTTTTTCTTGGTGAACTTCTTGTTTAACTGTCATATAACGAATTACGTCTTCGCTCAACCGCATTGCCCGTTCCATGATCGCAATTATAGTTCCAGGACCGGTGTAATTCATTTGGATATAAATGCCATCACGATGTCTTTGAATTTCATAAGCGAGACGACGCTTACCACGGGTTTGAATTTCAATATTCTCAGCGCCGTGTTCACGAATTAAGTTTTCGTATTTGGCAATTTGTTGTACTACCTGTTCATCTCCCAAGTCAGGACGCAGGATGTACATGGTTTCGTAAACTGTGGTCATGTTCTTTAATTTACCTTTTGGACAAAATGGCTGAAGAGGTGTTAATTCATACAAATATTGCTGTGAGCGACACTTTTATTGATCAACATCTCAAGCAACAAGGAATTTTAACAATTTTTTAGCCATTCTACACTAACACAATTTTGAGCAGAATTTGTTCACTGCTTAATAGTTGATCATTAAATTTATAAGATTTTCCATATTTGTCTTATAATCTTACCAGTTTTCAATGGCAATCATTAACCACATTCTGCAAAAAAGAAATCATATTTAAGGATATTTGTCAAACTTATGGCGCAGCGATATGTGCGAGTTCAAAGTCAAGAAGGGAAGATTTACTATGGGTTGCTCCAGCTTTCTATGAATGTAGAAGTGCTAGATGCTCCACCCTGGTTGGATGGTCAACCTACGGATTTAATCCTACCATCTAACTCTTATACAATTCTAGCCCCTTGTTCGCCTTCCAAAATTGTGGGAGTAGGCAAGAATTATGCGGATCATGCAGCGGAAATGGGAACACCTGTACCCGCTGAACCGCTAATTTTTTTCAAACCTTCTACATCTGTGATTGCATCAGCAGGAGAAATTAAGTATCCTTATCAGTCGGAAAGGGTAGATTATGAAGGAGAATTGGCTTTAGTGATTGGCGATCGCACAAATGATTGTACCCCAGCCCAAGCCCAAAGTAAAATTTGGGGTTATACCATTGCCAATGATGTCACAGCCAGAGATCTACAAAAAAAAGATCCCCAATGGACAAGAGCCAAAGGTTTTGATACTTTTTGTCCAATAGGTCCTTGGATTGTCCGCGAATTAAACCCAGGGGCTAGATTACAGACATTTTTGAATGATAGTTCCCACCCAGTTCAGTCTGCTTGTATTGATCAAATGGTCTTTCCCCCAGATTTTTTGGTGTCTTATATTAGTCAAGTGATGACCTTATTACCTGGGGATATAATATTAACTGGTACACCAATGGGGGTAGGGGCTTTACAAATAGGCGATCGCATCCGTGTGGAAATTGAAGGAATTGGTCGCCTAGAGAACACAGTTGTCCGCCGTTAGCTATTAGCGTACCTGGGCATTAACTGCATCAGAAATCGCGGGAATTTCTGCATATTTCCCCATTAATGACTGAGCAACGGAATAAACAACCGCTGCTACTATCCCCATAAAAATGGTTGTATAAAGTGTTTGCATAGCAAATCCACTACCAGGAACTAATTTGACAATATCGGTCAAAATGCTACATAAAAAGATCACAATATCTAAAATAATGGCTTGCATTGTGTTAAAACGAATAAAATGGGAAATTTTCTCGTTTCTAACCACTAGCAGCCACAAAGCAAAGAAAATAATCATTCCCGCATAGCGGACACCATAGTAAATTCTTAACAGTGGTAACAGAGGTAAAAATATCAGTCCTAAAAGTGGAAAATCATTCAGCAAAAACTGACCGAAAGCAAACACCTCAATTAAAGGCAGTAAATAAGGTAAACAAGCCAAAGCTCGATCTGGGAAAGTTGTAGACCCGCGCAAAGACATTTTGTATTCTCCTGTGGCTAAATTTCAACAGCTATTGAGCTTAGGATAACGCAGATACTTTATCTTGCTGGCAAATCCAATGTTTCGACTGCCCTCAACAACCATTATTCTATATTAGCGACACGAAAACCCATTACACACTCGTATTGATCTGGTTGTTGTTCAGTAAATTTATGAATTGCTTGGCCACAGCGCAGTTTACCTCCACCCCATCGCGGTTGTCCGCTACCATTGGCCAGTAAACAAGACTGACAAACTTTTTCCGGGCTAAGGATTTGATTTTCCATTAAAATAACTAACATTATAAATTCTCCTTCTCTTAAATGGAGCAACCTATATTAATGGTTTAAGAAAAATTTTGTTAATTGGATATACTCTAATTGTATCTTATGTATCCGATACTTTTGTTCGTTTTAGTACAAATTAATACATAAATTCAGATAACCAGGTTTATTAAACCCCGTCTAAGATGAAAACCATAGTTATTGAAAGTAGTGGGAGCATCTTGCTCCCTGCTGTTAAGTAGC
>JAKOGY010000420.1 GCA_028658405.1 Dolichospermum sp. ST_sed8
ACATCGCGTGCAAAACATTATGCGTACAGAGTTGGGGAATTTGAATCGGTAATTGTCCCGTTGAAAGTACATTACAAAAGTACACCGAATTTACCAACTCCAAGGCGGTAATGGAAAAATTTCAAGGCGGTTAAAACCGCTCGTGCCGTTTCCCTCTCAGGGAGCCAAGCCGCTGAGTTTCCCACTTACCGGGTATTCTTATGAAAATTAATATAATATAACAGCAAAGTCAGCTAAATTTTCACCAGCTAAGATTTTAGCTGCACGAAGACTATCTTGAGATTTTTTCACTAAAAACTCTTGTTCTTTGTTCATAAAAATAAATACCTTCTTTTTTGATATTTTGTATTAGCATTGTTTGTTCTTTCTCGAAACGACTAAGGGAGTAGAATAAGTTACAAATTACTACACTATATTTTAAACAAAGGGGACTAAGAAAAAAGCCAATTTTTTCAATTTCTTTAGTTGCTTGAACTAAATCTTTGAGAATAATTAATACATCAAAATCTGAATCAGGAGTAGCATCACCACGAGATTGAGAACCAAAAAGAATCACTGCAATTAGCTGATCTCCATAGGTTTCGATCAAGCGATCGCATAATTCCTGCATAATTTCTTCTAGTTGTGGATGTTTCATAATTTGGTTTTTATTTATTTATTTTCTTCTTGTCTAATATACAAGGGGGCGTTAAAATGGAGTTTGTAACGCACCGAATTTTTAAGAATGGTGCGTTACGCTGTCGCTAACACACCCTACGTTTTACGTTTTAAGGTTTTAACGCCTTTTCTGCTTGGAAATGTAGCAATAAACCATATTCCAAACCTTCAACTACAGCTTGATAAGAAGCTTCCAAAATGTTGGAAGAAACGCCTATTGTTGTCCAGCGTTGTTGACCATTACCAGATTCTACTAAAGCGCGGGTTTTTGCAGATGTTCCCGTATTTCCGTTGAGGATTCTGACTTTATAATCAGTCAATTCAAAATTGGCAATTTGCGGATAAAAGTTCACCAAAGCTTTACGCAAAGCGGCATCTAAAGCCGCTACTGGTCCATTACCCTCTGCTGCTTCGAGAATATTTTTACCATTAACAGCTACCTTCACTGTTGCTAAAGAATTGGTAGTTTCTTTCATGTAGACCAAATCACAATGGACTTGAAAACCTTTGACTTCAAAAAATATTTCTCGAAGTGATAAAGCCTCATACATCAACAGGATAAAACTAGCTTCTGCGGCTTCAAATTGATAGCCTTGACTCTCCAATTCCTTCATGCGTTGGAGAATTTGTCTGGCTTGGGGATGATCCTTATCTAATTCAATTCCCCAAGTTCTAGCTTTAGCTAAAACATTACTTAAACCAGACTGTTCAGAAATGATAATGCGACGGTGATTTCCTACCAATTCCGGTTGAATATGTTCATAGGTTAAAGGATTACGTTCCACCGCAGAGACATGAATTCCCCCTTTATGAGCAAAAGCCGAAAGTCCGACAAAGGGTGCGTGTTCATCTGGTGCAAGATTGACAACTTCACTCACAAACCGACTAGCTTCTGTAAGTTGACTTAGCTGGTGTTCGCCGATACAACTATAACCCAGTTTTAGCTGTAAATTGGGAATCACAGAACACAGATTGGCATTACCGCAACGTTCCCCATAACCATTAATTGTCCCTTGTACCATTTTAGCTCCAGCCATAACTGCTGCTAAGGCATTAGCAACCGCCATTTCTGAATCATTATGAGTATGTATGCCTATTTGGGGAATTGTCTTTTGTTCTTGACTAATAACTAATGACAAATGACAAATGACTAATTCCACAATTTGCGAAACTTCATGAGGTAAAGTCCCACCATTTGTATCACATAAAACTAACCATTCTGCCCCGGCTGTGACTGCTGCGTTGAG
Source organism: Dolichospermum sp. ST_sed8 (assembly GCA_028658405.1). Taxonomy (GTDB): domain Bacteria; phylum Cyanobacteriota; class Cyanobacteriia; order Cyanobacteriales; family Nostocaceae; genus Dolichospermum. The sequence continues at coordinate 1,905 of JAKOGY010000420.1, forward strand.
CGTCTGTAAGGCATAATCGGGATTTTGCTTATAACCATCAAACCAATGTTCAGCATCGTAAATTACCCGTCGTCCCTGAGAACGTAGATACTCGATGGTGTCACCAATCATGGCTAAATTTTCCTCCAGACTGGTCTTGAGTCCGGCTGTAACGTGCAAATCCCAGGATTTACCGAAAATTGTCACCCAGCGCGTACCTGCCGCCAAAATCGCTTGCAGCATGGGTTCATCTGCGGCTTGGGTATGGGGACGACGGGTGGAACAAAAGGGGACAACTTCTGCTTGTTTGAGGGGATTTTTTTGAAGTTGCCAGAAAAATTCCACATCCTTGGGATTTGCTCCTGGCCAACCACCTTCAATAAAAGGAATACCTAATTCATCCAGTTTGTGAGCAATACGTAACTTATCTTCTATGGACACCGACAGTCCTTCCCGTTGAGTCCCATCTCGGAGCGTAGTGTCATAGAGCCAAAGTTGATTGGAGGGAGTTATGGTCATAGAAATTTGGTGAACCTTTGCATGAACTGCTCTGACTTGCTTTGCTGAGTTCAGAGTTTCCGTTCTATAAAACTTACCCAAAATTACCAAAGTCTAGACACATCTGGACAGCGATAATCTTAGTGTTTATTTCC
>JAKOGY010000421.1 GCA_028658405.1 Dolichospermum sp. ST_sed8
AAGATTCATTGTAGTGACGGATATAGCTACGTTTGACTACGAAAAACTACAATTTTATGAGATTAAATGCACAAGACTGATCATTCAGGGTCCAAACCCCGCATTAATCTTTGTAATCAATCCGAAATCCAAAATCCGAAATCCAAAATCTAAAATCTAAAATTGAGTGACCTAATCATGTTAAAATAGGTGTCGCATATAAAAGTTGTATTTGATTATTAGGTGGATTTAAACAAACATGGAAGCAGCACTATTACTAGCGAAACTGCCTGAAGCTTACCAAATCTTCAACCCCTTGGTAGATGTATTACCTGTTATTCCCGTCTTCTTTTTGTTACTTGCATTTGTTTGGCAAGCAGCAGTGGGTTTCAGATAAATTACCAATTGCCAATTCTTTGGACAGGTTCATGTAACCTGTCCCATTTTTTTGTAAAATTAATATTTCTTAATATTTTGCAATAAATCCATATAATTAATCCAATCACATCCTCAATTACCAGGAATCTACTATGGGAAATATCAAATTTGTGAAAGAGAATAAAGAAATAGTTGCCGCAGACGGCGCTAATCTGCGACTTAAAGCCGTAGAAAATGGGATTGATATTTATAAATTTTTCGCCAAAGTGACCAATTGTGGCGGTTCAGGACAATGTAGTACTTGCGTTGTCCAAATTGCCGAAGGACTGGAAAACCTTTCTCCGCGTACAGATTTAGAAACGAAAAAATTCAAAAACAAGCCTGATAACTTGCGTTTAGCTTGTCAAACCCTAGTTAATGGACCAGTTACCGTGATCACAAAACCTTAAATTTTGAAGCATATTCAAAATTAGCATTTACCAGCCAAAAAAAATTTGGCTTCATTCTGTCATGTATGATGCTATTCTAAAATAGTTGACTGCAAATTACACAAAAGGCTATCTTGCTATGCAAGTTAATGAACTGGGTTTCGTAGCGAGCATTTTGTTCGTACTAGTACCCGCCGTGTTTTTAATCATTCTTTACATCCAAACTGCCAGCCGTGAAGGTGGAAAAGATAGTTAATACTTGGACTATAAAATAAAAACCCCCTAAACTATATAGTTCAGGGGTTTTTATTTATGATATTAAACAACAGTTCGGGATAAAAGCACCGGACAGGTAGCATTAACACGAACATAATCAGATAAAGATGAGCCTAGTAGCCTATCTATATCAACAAAGCTCTTAGCGATAGATGGACGACGCTCTGGAGAACCAATCAATAATAAATCTATATTCAACTCATTCGCCAAACGACAGATTTCTTCACTTGGTTTACCACTGCTGGTAACACAACGCACAGCTACAGACTGCCTTTGGGCTTCTGCTATAGCCATTCCTAACACAGAAGTTCTTTCTGGTTTGAGATCAGTAATACCGGATAATTTGCCACCTAAATCCGTGTTGACATTAGCTAAAACTAATTGTCCACCGTTAAGACCCCGGAGTAAGAACAAAGCCAAATTTAAGCAGTTTTTAGCAGATTCAGAATCATCCATTGCTACCATAATCCGCTTAATGTTTTTGACATAAATGTCATCTTTCACGAGCAACATGGGACGGGAAGACAATTGGAAAACGTACTGACTGACAGAATTGGATAAAATTGATTGTAGGCGCTTCAATCCGCGTGAACCCATGATAATCAAGTCAGCTTCCATTTCGTCAGCTACTTGACAAACTACATCCTTGGGATCACCTTGACGCAAAATCGAAGAAACTTGGCTAGGATCTAAGTTTAAATTCTGAATAGCATTAGCGAGAATCTTGCCACCTTCTTCCCATTTATCGGTCATGACAGCAGATGTGCTTTGTGTCGTAACAACGTGGAGAACAGTGACTTTTGCACCGCTAAATGAAGGCAGTTCTTTCAAGTTCTTGAGCATTTCTTCTGCGTGTCCCAAACCAGAGACAGCCAGTAAAATTTTTTGGATCATTTTTACGTCTTTGTGGTGAAGGTTTTTGTAGTTTTTGCTGCTAGTACTGAATCACGGCCGCGCCATGCAAGCTATCAGAATATTGTTTCTGATGTGGTGAACAACCGAGTTAAATATTTAGGCATAAATCAACTAATTAGCAGTCAAACTAATACCAACAAGCAAGCATAGTGATGAATATTAAGTTTCTTTACGCCTAATTAAGTAAATTTACAACCAGATTGCCTATTATCAAGCATACTGCTAATTTTGATTGATAAAATTAATAAAATATGATGTTAGTGATTATTTGTAATCTATAGCAATACCTTAGCCAAATCAAAAACTTCCTTGATTTGTAGGTTGGGTTGAGGCACGAAACCCAACAAAGCAAAAAAATGGCGAAGGTATTGCTATAGGAATAATATTTGATTTTTGATAGCTTCCGTGGCGTAACTATAATATCCGTAAGGTGGGCAATGCCTACCCTATAATGCTTAGAGGATGTTTTAAAAGTCCTTCGTGGTGTATCAAATATTTTCAGATCCCCCTAAATCCCCCTTAAAAAGGGGG
>JAKOGY010000422.1 GCA_028658405.1 Dolichospermum sp. ST_sed8
ATCGAGTCCGGTAGGGATACGGTCATTAACGCTTTAGGAGAATCGACCTCTATTTTTGTTGGAGTAATCCTGCTTAAACAAGTCGGCTCATTGATTAAATAATTTCAGTGTCTAAAGACGGTGAGAGTGTCAATGAATACAAAATCACAAATAGAGATCAAACGCGGGAGCAAAGAATAGGACATCAAAAGGTAAAAGCAAAAAAATGCTGTACCAAAATAAGACGAAAAACCATCAGGTCAATTGTTAACCCCCGCTATGTCTAAAACAGAAGCGAGGGTTTTTTGATAAGGAGTCAGGCTGTGATCAGCGCAATCCAAGTATTAGAGCAATCTGTGGTCGTGTTTTCCCAGAATTACTTGCCACTGTGTCGGGTAAATATCAAGCGGGCGATAGTGTTGCTAGTCAGCAATAAAGCCGAACCATTGGAATTTTCTACAGAAGAAGGTTGGTTGATTCACTCATCTAGATTTGTCCTCTCTGTACCCAAACACATTCGCTTAAAAATTACTGCGACAGAACGAATGTGGAAAGTTCCAGCGGTGAATCGTCGGGAGGTTTTGCGACGAGATCATAGCAGTTGTCAATATTGCGGTACTAACAAACATCTCACCCTAGATCATGTCATCCCCCGATCTAAAGGCGGCCGACATACTTGGGATAACGTAGTCATAGCTTGCGCGAAATGTAATTCTCGTAAAGGCGATAAAACACCTGCTGAAGCTGGGATGCCCTTGCGGAAATTACCTAAAGCACCTGTTCATCCGACTGTGACATTTGCTGAGAAGTTTTGGATTGATATGCAAGCAAACCTGGAATAACAGGAGAGCAAGAGGAATGCTGAAATTAACTTACACGGAAAATGGTTTTTATTTAGAGTGTCTCACTCAATCTCTGGAAACATGGGTAGCACAAAGGGTGATTTTGGCACTGCGTGTCAGTCAAGCTTTGCGTGTTGAACCCACGACAGCTTCCTTTTTGCTACCTCTTGATTTGCCAGGAGTAGAAAGACTGAAGACGGAATTGAAGCGCCATGACAGTGAAATCATCTGCTTATCTAACTGTGATACTGAATACCTAGAAGTTACCCTGGAAGGTTCTTGGTTATGTGATGGCAATAATGATGCTGTAGGTGTATTTGTCACGACTATGAGCTATAGCGCGGAGTTTATTTTGGACAAACTTTGGCAAGAAGCCCAAGTCTGTGCTGCGGTTGTTACTGAGTAAATTTCCCATTTGTAGGGGCGCAGGGCCTGCGCCCAAAATTAATTCTTACGCACGCGCACAGCACCCAAAATCAATTCTCAATGCTCCATTTCCAGGAGTTGAGGAACTGTTACAAATCGGTAGCCTTGCTGTTTAAGTCCACTAATGATTTCTGGCAAGGCTTTTACCGTTCTTTCACGATTTCCGCCACCATCGTGCATTAAGACAATAGCACCGGGTTTAGCATCTCTAAGAATATTTTTAATAAAGACTTGATATTTTGCGCGAGGATCTGTGTCTGCTGAAGTCACTGACCACATAACAACGGAGTCTTTTTTGCTTTTAGCATAAGTGGCTAATCCGTTGTTTAAATAGCCTCCTGGAGGACGAAAAAAGGATGTTTTCACACCTGTAGTTTTATAAATTAGATCATTTGTCCGTTCAATTTCATTTTTGGCTGTAGCTTCATCCATATTTCGATACCAATGATGCCAAGTATGATTACCAATAGCGTGGCCTTCAGCTACAACTCGTTTGGCTATTTCGGGATTTTCTTGTAAGGCGCTTCCTACCCAAAAGAATGTGGCTTTCACATCATTTTGTTTGAGGATATCTAACATTTCTGCGGTGGTTTTTGGCCCCGGACCATCATCAATTGTTAAAGCAATGACTTTCTCTTTGTTGCTGGGTTCAACTTTATAAACTGTTTTGGCTTGATATTTTTCAGGGACGGTAAAAGTAAGATTTTCTACTTTAGCTGGTGGCTGTGATTTAGAATTAGCTTGATTATTAGAAATAGCAACTTTTAATGGTTCACTGTTTGTTTTTAATTGTGGTGTAATTGAGGTACTGCTACAAGCAGTTAGAGATAATGCTATTGTGGCAAGACTAATTATTTTTATGGTTTTGTTGTAGTTGTTAATGGAATTATATTTTTGGGACATAGATATATTTTACAGGATAAGAATTTGAACTTTTATAGGATGAGGAAAAAATTAAATTTGTCAGAATCAGGATTTACAGGATTTGAGGATTTACGCGCAAGATGCCCACCCCACAAAGTTAAACTAAATTATGATGATAAAATTTAGCTTAATCAGCACCAAGCCCCACGTCTCACTATACCGGAGCGTGGGATACCAGTCACCTGCGACGGGAAACCCGTCTACAGCGCTGGCTCATGAATGCGCGTGAGTTGAGTTGCGTAGCCCAAATTGTATTTG
>JAKOGY010000423.1 GCA_028658405.1 Dolichospermum sp. ST_sed8
ACCACTGACCACTGACCACTGACCACTGACCACTGACCACTGACCACTGACTAATCTCGTTTCCAAATAAGTAACAGTCACAGCTTCTTTCAGCCTAATCATCTATGCTAAAAGTTATGCACTCAACCGCTAAATCCACTATACCAAAATCACCTTGGGAGGATTTAAGCCAAATCCCCGCCCCAAACACAATTCAATGGGAAAATATTAAAACTCAGTTAGATTTAGTGCTAATAGCCCTAGAAAGTTTAACTGGAATTGGTTCAGAAGCAATGCTGTCAGCCGCAGTTAATCTCAACCTAGAATCAAAAGTACCAGATCGGGTGGCTTTATGGAGATTGCGGCAATCAAATCCCCTTCGCAAAAGTCAAGGAGGAAGAAAAAAGTTAGACGTAGAAGAAGCTCGATCTCTAGTTCTCATTATCTGTCATCTTGCCAAACAGCACCAAGAAATAATTCGCCGGGCCGTAGGTTTACTAGAACAAATGACAGCAAATAAACAGAAACCTCACCAAACTGCGTTATTGGGAGATTATATAGATGCTTTTTGTAATACTTACCAAGAACGCATGGAAGAAGAGGAAAAAACCTCAACAGATTTACTTACCCACCTAGCCCTAAAACTGTTAATAAATTTACTCTTTTATAGTGCCTCTGGTGGACACCGCCGTTTGTGGTTAGCGCTCATAGATCCTGCCACAAAATAATTTTCGATTTTCGATTTCCATTCTCAATCTAAAATCCAAAATTCCCTATTTTTTCCTTTGCAATTGTTGTTATGTCTCCATCAAATTCTGTCATTCGTCGCTATACCCCCCCGACTTGCACACTAGAAATATCGGCGCAAAACTCCCCTTTGTCCCGCTGGACAGATAAAACCATTATTAATGATCTCAGTTTTCGCCTGCAATTTGATGATCCCCGACTAGCAGAAGAACAGAAAATTCTCATTGAAGGTGATCACCAGCAACTAGAAGTTTTATGTAATATTGTTACCACTTATATTCAAGAACTTCTGCAACAATCTGTTGAAGATTTCAGTATTACCTTATCAGAAAATGATCATCCCAATACAGAATCAAAAACAGAATTACAAGACATTCCTCCTGATGTCTTTCCTACCCAAAATTTACTATCTTTTAAAACTCAAACTGCCCAAACAAAAGTTTATTTACAACCTAGTCATAATTTAACTCACAAACTCTATTTTGGTGATCTTGTTAACCAGACATCTGGACAGCTAATTGAACTGAGTTTGCTGCAACTATTTGATTTATCAACAGCTTTAGATGAATACTCATCTGATATGGTTGTCCTACCAACTACCAGTCATCAAACTGTTAGTCCGAGTCTACCTAAGTGGGCGCCTATAGCAGCCGTTTTAGTATTAGCAGCCGGTTTAACACCATTTACCTGGCAATATGCCAGCAATATGCAGAAAAATCGCCAAAAAATAGCGAAAAATACGCCTGAATCCCTAAAACCAATTGCTATCGCACCTTCTCTACAAGACGCTACACCAACACCATCACTTAATTTAATCACTCCTCAACCCCAACTAACACCACCACTTCCTAATTTTAGTACCCCCGCACCACCGCTGTCCTTTCCTAATGCAACTATTCCTGCGGCACCAACAACAAAATTTCAGCCTCCCTTAACCATACCTGCCGATATTTCTGCCAATCCTCTGACTCCGCAAATTCCCCCATCCGGGACAATACTTAATTCTGATGGTACTATAGTCACAGGGCTTAACCCTAAGTCTCCCAATATTCTGGCTAAAAAAGGGGTTAATACCACTAAATCTCAGAATTTGCCATCTAATCCTTCCCAACCATCTCAGTCTGTTGCCACTCTCCCTAACAACAATTTTAGTAATATTCCTAACGCAATGCCCTCGCCTCCTGCCGTGGAATTACGGACAGATGTTTTAGAACAAACCTCCCCAAATCAGGCATCTCCGGCGGAAAATCAAGATAATTTAGTGAGTAAATTAAGAACTGCAACTAAAACCACTTCAGGTACAGAAGTTCCTAATAATAATAAGACTTTATTTGATACACCCCAAGTAGCAGAAGCCAGAGAATACCTCAACAAGCGTTGGCAACCACCAACTGGACTTTCTCAAACTCTAGAATATAGTTTAACATTGGGAGTTGATGGCACAATTGAAAGAATTTTGCCCTTAAATCAAGTTGCCAGACAATACATTGATAGTAGTGGCATTCCACAAATTGGTAAACCTTTTGTTTCTATTAATAAATCTGGACAAAACGTGAGAGTAAGAGTTATCCTCAGTCCTGATAGTAAGGTACAAACATTTCCAGAAACACCATAAAATATTAGTAGGTTGACACTCCCCGGTCTAAAGACACGGGGATTCTTAATCGAATAGTTGTAAAGACAACTGCTCGAATAATATCC
>JAKOGY010000424.1 GCA_028658405.1 Dolichospermum sp. ST_sed8
AAAAGTTGTATTTGTCTGAATCAGGATATCCAGGATTTTAGGATTTTCAGGATGTTAGTTTATAGATGGTTTAAATTATTTAAAAACAATCATTCAAAAACATCCTGAAAAATCCCCAAGTTCCCACCAGAAATCATCCAAAAACATCCTGAAAATCCTCAAATCCTGGACATCCTGATTCAGACAAAAAATCCCCAAGTTCCCACCAGAAATCATCCAACAACATCCTGAAAATCCTCAAATCCTGGACATCCTGATTCAGACAAAAAAACCTCAAACTCCCACCAAAAATCATCCAACAACATCCTGAAAATCCTCAAATCTTGGACATCCTGATTCAGACAAAAAAAATCACCAACTCCCACAAAAAATCATCCAACAACATCCTGAAAATCCTCAAATCTTGGTGGTACATGAATGAGCTTTAATTCTAATAACATCATTGCCACTCTTGATGATTTGAATTTTTTAACATTATAACATCCGCCCCAACTTCTTCAAAATGTCGGATATCTAACCAAGTCCATGATATAATTACCATGATATAATTAAATTAATCTTCACCATATCTACAAGGGTATGATAATCTGGCAACCAGGGCAGCAAATTAATAACGGTAGATTTATCATTCAAGGTAAACCTTTGGGTAGCGGTGGTTTTGGAACTACTTATAAAGCCTTAGAACCCAGCACGGGGAAATTATACGCCATTAAAACCCTCAACCAGCAAATGCAATTGCGAGAGGACTTTGTAGAACAACAGGTTAAGTTTATTAACGAAGCCTTGACAATTAAAGGTTTTGATCATAGGCATATTCTCAAAGTTTATGAAGTTATCCAATCAGGTGAGCTTTTTGGCGTGGTGATGGAATATATTGATGGAGTAACTTTATTTCAACATCTTCGACAAAACGGACAACTTGCCGAAAGCGAAGCACTATTATATATAGATCAAATTGGTCAGGCTTTAGAATATATTCATGCTAAAGGCAGTTTACACCGAGATATTAAACCCGAAAATATTCTTTTACGCCAAAATAAACAAGAAGCGGTTTTAATTGATTTTGGTTTAACTCGCAGTATTGCTACTAAAAGCATGACAGCTTCTTTAACGGAAGGTTATGCACCTATTGAACAAATATCGTCGCAAAGGTAGTTTCGGTTCTCATACCGATGTTTACGCTTTAGCTGCTACTTTATATTATCTGCTTACGGCTGATGGACTCAACAAAGAGGGTGAAGTTAGTCCAGTACCCGCGCAAAACCGGAAATATGATGATGAACCTTTACCCGCACCTAAACATTATAATTCTCGCATTAGTCAGAGGGTGAATGATGCTATTTTGCAGGGTATGGAAATAGAACCGGAAAACCGGACTCCGACGGTGTTGAAGTTTCGGGAAAATTTAGGTTTGGTTGTTCAACCTGTACCAGTTCAACCTGTGATAATACCATCTATTTCTACACGTCAACCACAACCAAGACAACAGCAAAATATCCCCGCACCTCAATTAAATAACCAAGAGGTACAATTAAAATCATCCTGTGGAATGAACTACAGACAACTGCGTAACTTACTCAAAGCAGGAAAATGGAAAGAAGCAGACGAAGAAACTGCGCGGGTAATGTTAGCGGTTGCGAAACGGGAAAAGGAAGGTTGGTTAGATGTTAAAGATATTGATAATTTTCCCTGTGAAGACCTTCGCACCATTGACCAGTTGTGGGTAAAATATAGTAACGGGCGTTTCGGGTTTTCTGTGCAGAAACGGATTTATCAAGGTTTAGGTGGAACGAGAGAATATAACTCAGACATCTGGAAGAAGTTCGGGGACAAGGTAGGATGGAGAAAAAGAGGGGGCTGGTTATACTACAAAGATATTGCTTTTGATAAGAGATCTCCAGAAGGCCACCTCCCGTTCGGGTGTGTGGGTTTTTGGGTTTTGATTCTTGGGTGGCTTTGGGTCCGTGGTCGGGCGGCACGGCGCTGGAGGCGTTGGGTGTCTTCTCTCGCGTCGAGACTTGTAAGTTGTAACATTTAAAGGTTACAGAAAAATATTAAGTCTGAATCAGGATATCCAGGATTTAAGGATGTACAGGATTTTATTTTGTGGTCAAATATCCCCGACTTCTGAGATAATTAATGTTAGTAAATGATAAGATTAATCAAAGAAGTCGGGGATCTGAATCTCTCAATTGTCTGAATCAGGATTTCCAGGATTAAAGGATGTACAGGATGTTTGTTTTAAATCTGATGTTTTAGAGATTTATTTAATAATCAATTTAATAATCAATTTTCAATTTGAAAATGTGAGAGTTTAATCAAACAAAATAAAATCCCCAAAAATCATGCAACAACATCCTGAAAATCCTCAAATCCTGGAAATCCTGATTCAGACAAAATAAAATCCCCAAATCCCCAAAAA
>JAKOGY010000425.1 GCA_028658405.1 Dolichospermum sp. ST_sed8
CATACTCCCCATCCTAGAAGGGTGAGGATTCTGGGTTCAAACAACAGTTGCGGGCATAACCCGTCTTACACTATCTCTTGTTATTAGTGCTTTAGTCCAAGATAAAGTAGGGCGTTTGTGGGTAGGAAATAATGAAGGTTTAACAAGAGTAGACCCCCAGACAAGTCAAATTACAGCCCAAAATTTATTACTACCCTCCAAACGAGTATTATCACTGCTTCTTGACAAGCGGGGTTACTTATGGGTGGGAACTGATGCTGGGTTAACCCTGGTTAGTCCCGACCAAGGTTTAATTATGACCACAGTTAAAAATATGCCTGGTGTCAGTGTTAACACCATGACTTTAGATGCTGACGGTCAACTGTTGGGACTTTAGAGGGAATAGTTAAAGTTAATACTTCCAGTGCATTATTGATGAAGAGAATTCAAAATCTACCTGGGGGAACTGTCCAGACTTTAGCTATTAGTCTCCAAGGATTAATTTGGGCGGGGATGCCAAATCAATTGTTAGTGATTAACCCAAAAAATGGTATTGTGTTAAGATATTTGACTCCCCTGCGCGGACGCAACGTTACATCAGTCAGATTTGCCAAAGATGGTAGTGTGTGGGTGGGTACTAACAATGGTTTACTCCGATTAAACCCATATACAGGAGCAGTATTAGACCAAGTTACGGGACTGCCTTCTAGTCGAGTTTTGACCCTAGCGCCAGATATTGGTAATAAATTATGGGTAGGAACAACGGAAGGTTTAGCTTGGTTAATGCCTTCAGTCGGTAAAGCCCAACCTCATTTTGGTTTTGGTCGGTATGTGAAATAGGGAATGAGTAATGGGTAATGGGTAATGGGTAATGGGTAATGGGTAAGAGTTTTACCAATTACCAATTACCAATTTTCAATTTTTAATTTTTAATTTTTAATTTTTTATGGCAGTTACTACCCAACAATTAACTCAATGGAAACAACAGGGACGTGCGATTGTTGCTTTAACTGCCTGGGATTATGCGATCGCTCAACTTTTAGATATCGCTGGTGTAGACTTAATTCTAGTTGGTGATTCTCTTGCCGTTATCCTAGGTTATGAAACTACCTTACCCATAACTTTAGATGAAATGATCCATCATGCTAAAGCTGTGCGGCGTGGTGTCAAAAACGCTTTAGTAGTGGTAGATTTACCATTCTTGACTTATCAAGAAAGCATCTCTCAAGCCATGCACTCCGCAGGCAGAGTATTAAAAGAAACAGGAGCGCAGGCGGTAAAATTAGAAGGTGGCTATCCGGCAATGGTAGAAACCATTAACCGGTTAGTGCAATCTGGGATTCCGGTTATGGGTCATGTAGGATTAACACCCCAATCAATCCATCAATTAGGGTTGCGACAACAGGGAAAAACCCAGGAGGAGGGAGAGAGGATTTTGAATGAAGCGATCGCTCTCGAACAAGCCGGGGTTTTTGCTATAGTATTAGAACATATTCCCGCCAAACTAGCTCTGCAAATTACTGATAAACTCCGTATTCCCACCATCGGCATTGGTGCAGGTTCTCACTGTGATGGTCAAGTATTAGTAACTTCTGATATTCTCGGACTTTCAGAAAAACAACCACCATTTGCCAAAGTTTATACAAATTTGCGAGAAACAATTACCAATGCTGTACAAGATTACGCTGTTGAAGTCCGAGAAAGACAGTTTCCTAAATAGTTAATATTCCCGGAAGAATAGCCTTATGAAAGGCTATTGATTCCGAGATTATTGATTGATTTTCTTTTTTTCTTCCCTCCATTCAGCATCTGCTTTCATCATTCCCTTATAAAGTGCCTCATGTGCTTCAATCTCCCTCCTAATGGACTCTTTTTTTCCCTCTAAGGTAACTCGTTCCTGAATACCTTTTGCCGCTAACTGGATATTTTCTTCTATTGGTACACCTTCTGCTGTCACCATTGGCGCATACCATGTAGCTTCTGAATCAGGAGTACGACGACTAACTAGAATATCCAAAGCCTCCCAGTCATCACGGTTTCTCCGTACATAAGCTCTTAAATCATCTGTCGGCATTTGATCAAAATTAGGTTTCATCAATAAACCTTCAATTTCCTTCAGGAAAGATTAAAATTTCCATTTCATCACCTGCCAAAATGTATACATATCCGTTCTATAAAACTTACCCAAAATTACCAAAGTCTAGACACATCTGGACAGCGATAACCTTAGTGCTTATTTCCTGTTTAATCACGGTCTTAGAATGACTTCTAAGAGGTTTGTCCGCTCCACAGGCTATCTCGGTAGAACTTACCGTTTTTGACCGTAGTTCCTAAAAGGAACCGCTACGCTACAGGGATAAAAATATCCGCAAACCATCGGTCAATGTTTTTAGCG
>JAKOGY010000042.1 GCA_028658405.1 Dolichospermum sp. ST_sed8
CAATATTGATCTGCCTAGTGCTGCGTTTTGAACCGCTTTACATCCCCCGCCTAGGAGACCTTGAGACGAGGGTCTTACAGCGATTCGATAAAATAGCAAAGTTAAAGAATTTAGAAAAGGGCAATACGGCAATTAGCTGAGAAACACTCTGAAATATACGTCTAATGGCGGTCTAATCAGGCTAAAAATCGTTAAATGGGATGATTTTTTTGTCATAGAAGTGGCGGATACTGGTGTTTGTATCGCCTTTGATAGCGCAACGTGGCGACTCCGCTAAGAATAACAGTTTTCAGGAGCTTTTGATATAAGTTTTTCTTTACTCCCGTCCCAGTATAAAAATACCTATCTTCTTCCTTCTTCCTTCTTCCTTCGTGTCCTTCGTGCCTATATCCCTCCGGTCCCTTCAGGGATACGTGGTTCATTTAATCTATATTCTTCTAGTGGGAAGGTAGTATTTTCTGAACCCTTGCTCCGTGTGATTTGCACACTACGTGAATGTGAAAATAAAACTTTTATGATGACTCATAAAATTGAACTGGAATCTATTACAGGATTATCCGTATTAACCGCAAGTGATCGCCTGAAAAAAGAAGGATATAATGAGCTACCATCTACTCAACAGCGTCATATTTGGGGGATTGCATTAGAAATTTTCAAAGAGCCAATTTTCCTCCTGTTATTAGGGTGTGGTGTTATTTATTTGTTTTTAGGTGATGCTCAGGAAGCTTTGATTTTGCTAGGCTTCATCTTTTTCATTGTCGCCATTAACTTATACCAAGAACAAAAAACAGAAAAATCCCTAGAAGCACTACGCGATCTTTCGAGTCCTCGTGCATTAGTGATTCGTGATAGAGAACGGCAACGAATTGCCGGGCGGGAAGTAGTTCGGGAAGATGTGATTGTTTTATCAGAGGGTGATAGAGTTCCTGCTGATGCTGTGGTGATGTGGTCTACGCATTTAAGTGTTGATGAATCGCTGTTAACAGGTGAATCTTTACCTGTTCGCAAGCAATCAGTAAAAGATAGCAGGGACTTAGAAAATACCCTCAGAAGGGCAAATCAGCATCGTCTTGGTGGTGAAGATTTACCTTTTGTTTATTCGGGAACGTTGATAGTCCAAGGTCAGGGAATTGCCCAAGTTTATGGAACAGGTATCCAAACAGAAATGGGCAAGATTGGTAAAACCTTGCAAACTTTGGAACAGGAAGATACGGTTTTACAACGGGAAACGCGACGAATTGTTAGTAAATTGACCTTTGTGGCGATCGCTATCTGCGTGGCTGTGATCGTTATTTACGGTGCAAATACGGGCAATTGGCTACAAGGATTTTTAGCCGGTTTGGCTTTAGCTATGGCAATTTTGCCTAATGAAATTCCTGTGGTCTTGGCAATTTTTCTGGCTTTGGGGGCTTGGAGATTTTCCCAAGCAAGGGTTTTAACTCGTCGTGTCCCTGTAGTAGAAACACTGGGTTCAGCCACCGTTCTCTGTGTAGATAAAACCGGGACTTTGACATTTAATCGGATGTCAATTCAACAACTTTTTGTATATGAGCCTTCAAGTTTAACTCCCCAATTTCATGATGTAAATTTACATGAAAGGGAAGCACTACCAGAAACTTTTCATGAATTAATTGAATTTGGGATTTTAGCCAGTCGTAAAGACCCTTTTGATCCGATGGAAAAAGCCCTTAAACAAGTGGGTGAAGACTATTTGTCCCGCACTGAACATTTACATCACGATTGGCAAATACAGCGCGAATATCCCCTTTCTGGTGAATTATTAGCTATGTCATGTGTGTGGGAATCTCCAGAACATAAATTAGTAATTGCTACCAAAGGAGCGCCAGAAGCGATCGCTGATCTTTGTCATTTTAACCCCCAACAGATGCAAGATTTGGAACAGCAAATCAGCAAAATGGCAACTGCTGGTTTGCGGGTTTTGGGTGTAGCAAAAGTCATTGGTCAACATCAAAAAACCAAAAAACTAAATACTCTTCCTGAACAACAGCATGATTTTGAATTTGCATTTTTAGGACTTTTAGGAATGGCTGACCCCGTGCGTCCCACTGTTGCCCCAGCCATCGCCGAATGTTACACTGCTGGTATTCGGGTAGTGATGATTACAGGTGATTATCCCGCCACAGCCCAAAATGTTGCCCGCCAAATTGGATTAATACCCGCTACAGAAGTAATTACCGGGGCAGAATTAGAACAGATGCCAGAAGGTGAGTTACTATCTCGAATTCAAACCGTAAATATTTTTGCGCGGGTTGTCCCAGAACAAAAATTACTGATTGTTAATGCCCTCAAACGCTGCGGTGAAATCGTGGCTATGACTGGAGATGGAGTCAATGATGCCCCAGCTTTAAAAGCTGCTAACATTGGTATTGCAATGGGGGAACGAGGTACAGATGTTGCCCGTGAAGCTGCGGATTTGGTCTTGCTAGATGATGATTTTTCTGCTATTGTCCAATCTGTCAGGTTAGGACGGCGTGTATTTGACAACCTGAAAAAAGGTATGGCTTATACCTTAGCAGTTCACATTCCTATTGCCGGAATGTCGTTGATTCCTGTAATATTTCATTGGCCATTGGTGCTATTGCCTATCCACATTGCTTTTTTGCATTTGATTATTGACCCTGCTTGTACTGTAGTATTTGAGGCAGAGCCAGAAGAAAGCAATGTTATGAACCGTCCACCGCGTCATCCCAGAGAGTCTTTATTCAGCCGTCGAACGTTGAAATTAGCACTTCTGCAAGGGGTGAGTGTGTTGGTGGTTTTGGTGGTGGTGTTTGGTGTGGCTTTTTACTCTGGACATGGAGAATTTGATGCCCGCGCTCTGGCTTTTACTACCCTAATTGTCTCGAATTTGAGTATGATTTTGAGTAATCGTTCTTGGTCGCGGACTATTCCCGAAATGTTACGCACTCCTAATGCAGCACTTTGGTGGGTATTGGGTGGTGGTGTGGTGTTTATGGGATTAGTGCTTTATATTCCTTTATTACGTCATTTATTCCGGTTCTCTTTTCTGCATTTTGATGATTTACTAGTCAGTCTTACTTCTGGGGTGTTTAGTGTTTTGTGGTTTGAAGGATTGAAGATTTGGCGACGCAGAAAAGGTCATATAATTGTGTAAAAGGAGTCACCGAGTCAGGAGAAGGAAGAATCACCCATTACCCATTACCAATTACCAATTACCAATTACCAATTACCAATTACCAATGAAAAAGGCATTTCGTAAATATCACCGTATTCTCGGAATTATTGTTTGTTTACCACTTCTATTAACTGTATTGACGGGAATGTTAGCAACTATAGCCGGAGAATGGCCAATTAATCTGGGACTTTCATCTAACCTAATGTTGAAAATTCACACTGGAGAAATTTTCCATTTACAGGCAATTTACCCGATTTTAAATGGCTTTGGGTTAATTGGTTTGCTAGTAACGGGTATGAGTATGTCGGGTTTATTTAATCAGAAAAAAAGACTTAATACTAGTAATTAAGATTAGATTTTTGCTGCCACAAACTTTAATTATTTCACTTCAGTTACCCGCCAGCTTAGTTTTAAGTTAACCCAGAAATTCCAAATTGTGGCAATTGCGATCGCAGTAAAGTTAGCTATATAACGATTAGGAATTAGAAAATTAAATACTAAATTCAAAATCAGGACGTTCAACACTAACCCAGCCAAGCAAACAACATTGAACTTCAAAAACCGTTTTAGTCTTGGTTTCCACCCTTTTTGCTGCATCGAAACATCAGCAAATGTCCAAGCATCATTCCACAGAAAATTATTGAAAATAGCAATTTCACCAGCAATGATTTTACTGCGTGTTAATGGTAAGGCTAAAGTTGTGGGGTCACTGAGTAAATAAAGGATGAGCATATCTACAAATACCCCACTCAATCCTACTAAGCCAAAACGGAGGAATCGCTGCACTGGAAAGTTGACTTTTTTACTAATTTTTCCTATTCTACCAGTAGATATTCTTAACCGGATTAAGTGTTGAATATACTCTATATATTGTTTCCACGTCACTTTGCTCTCTCCTTCTGTGCGTTCCCGGAAGACATAACCAGCTTCAGCAATTTCCCCTACCTGTCCCCTGCTAATCACTTCTATAAGGATTTTATACCCTATGGGATTAAGTGTGGTATTAGCGATCGCACTGCGCCGAACCATAAAATAACCACTCATGGGATCAGTAACTCTCCCTAGAACTCCTGGTAAAATCACCAATCCTAATACCTGCGCCCCACGGGATAAAAAGCGTCTAATTACACTCCAACTACTGACACCACCACCATCTACGTGACGACTAGCTAAGGCTAAATCTGCCCCCTGTTCTATCTTCTGCAAGAGTTGTGTTAATACCTTTGGGGGATGCTGTAAATCGCCATCAATTACACCTAGTACACGCCCTGTAGCAGCTTGCCAGCCACGAATTACCGCTGAAGATAGTCCCCGTTCTTCTTCTCTTCGCATTACCCGTAATTGGGGATAATCGGGGATGAGAGATTGTGCTACCTCCCAAGTCCGATCTGGGCTATCATCATCTACTATAATAAGTTCATAATTACCAGGAATAACCTGATCCAATAACCCAGTTAAGATATTAACTACATTTTCGATATTGTCACGTTCTTTATAGGTGGGAATTACTAAAGATAGTAAAATGGGATTGTTTTTAGCTATTTCCTCTGGTGTAAATTCAGAAATCCTCAATGCACCAGTAGGAACTACTAATAAAGAATTGGATGAGTTTGTATTCATAAAATAATAAATTTTAAATTTAAATAGTTAAATTCTGCTGTTTGGCAACTAGTTTTAATTTATCAGATATTGTCAGGTAAACAAAGTATTTAAGAAATTTAATAGATTATAATTAGATTGGACTCAGAGTTATGATGTTGAACGCGGATAAACGCAGATAAACGCAGATGAGGATGGATAAAGATGTGTTAACCAATTGATTTTAAGATTCTGTGCAGTCTTACATAAAATTGGTATTACACTATTTGTCAGCAAAATAATATTTAAAATGTCCAAATTTCCATTTATTATCAAACTTAAATAAGTTGTTTATATTTAATGACCCGTGACTAATATAACTTTTGAATCTATTCTTCAGTCTGCTTTGCTCAAGGACAGTATATCCCCTGATGATGGAGTATTTTTACTAAGACAGACTGACCCAGAGGCGATCGCTCAAATTCAGTTTACAGCAAATCAACTCCGGCAAAAACAAGTTGGCAATACGGTGACTTATGTAATTAATCGGAATATTAATTTTACTAATATTTGTGAGCAACATTGTAGTTTTTGTGCATTTCGGCGAGATGATGGTGATGCTGATGCTTACTGGTTGGATTGGGCGCAGGTTCTAGAAAAGTCTACGGATGCGGTGCATCGAAATGCAACAGAAATTTGTATGCAAGGGGGATTACATCCACAAGCGCAAATCAATGGGAAGTCTTTACCTTACTATCTGAAACTGGTAGAAACTATCAAAGGCGAATTTCCTCACCTCCATTTACACGCTTTTTCTCCCCAAGAAATCCAATTTATCGCCAGATTAGATGGAATTTCTTATATTGATGTGATTACAGCTTTGCGAGATGCTGGTGTCGGTTCGATGCCGGGAACAGCCGCAGAAGTATTAGATGATGATGTCAGACGGGTATTATGTCCAGAAAAAATTGATACAGCAACTTGGCTAGAAATTGTGAGTACGGCACATCAATTAGGTTTACCTACTACCAGTACCATGTTATCGGGGCATATTGAAACCCCAGAACAGCAAATTGGACATTTAGAAAAATTGCGATCGCTCCAACAAACAGCCATAGAAAAGGGATATCCTGCTAGAATCACCGAATTTATTGTCTTACCCTTCGTTGGTCAAGAAGCTCCTAAATCCTTACGAAGACGGGTAGGAAGAGATCAACCAGTTCTCGCTGATTCCCTGTTACTTACGGCTGTAGCCAGAATTTACCTCGGAAATTACATACCGAATCATCAACCAAGCTGGGTAAAACTAGGGCTAGAAGGTGCTACAGAAGCCTTAAATTGGGGTTGTAATGATATCGGTGGTACGTTAATGGAAGAACATATTACCACCATGGCTGGGGCTATAGGTGGCACTTGTATGGAAGTAGAAACTTTACAAAATGCAATATCTTCTTTGAAAAGACCTTACCAACAACGGGATACATTATATCGAGCAATTGACAATTTTTAGGTAGGGTGGGCAATGCCTACCAAAAAACTCCCACGGTGGGCATTGCCCACCCTACACTTAATATTATTCCTGTATCCCGATCCAAGATAGGATGGATTTTGATTTACTTGTTTTTTTTTACTTAATGCTTATGAAAAGCTATTGGTCGCGTCTGCTTTCTCTAGTTTTAGTGTTAGTTATCGGCTTAGTTGGCTGTAGTAGTAGTCCAGATAGTTTAACTGGTGATTATCGTCAAGATACCTTAGCTGTAGTCAATACTTTGAAACAAGCCCTAGAATTACCACAAGATTCTCCCGATAAAGCCGCTCTTCAAGCAGAAGCCCGTCAAAAAATCAATGACTTTTCGGCTCGCTACCAGCGCAATAGCTCTGTTGCTACTCTTGGCTCTTTTACAACCATGCGAACAGCCCTCAACTCCCTTGCTGGACACTACAGTTCTTATCCTAATCGTCCCGTTCCTGAAAAGCTGAAACAACGTCTGGATAAAGAATTTAAACAAGTAGAAGCATCATTAAGACGTGGCGCTTAATTTATTCTTCAAGGATTGTTTTTTGATCACTGAAATTCAATATAAACTTCCTTGAAAGCAGAAATTAACACAGTCTAAATCACAATTAGGGGATCTCATATATCCAAAGATCCCCAATTTTAGTTATCATGAAATTCGGAGATATTAATTCCTTCAAACTAATTAAGTAAATGGGCTGAAATAATATTGTTGACTCTGGGGGGACCAGATGCCCACCCCACAATAAGTATAATATTTTTGTGGGGTGGGCTTCTAGCCTGCCCATATTATATTTAATTGTGCCTACCTACTTATGACTCAACTAAAAAATCAGCTTACTGTCGAAGAATTTCTCGCACTTCCCGAAACTGATACTGCTTATGAGTTTGTTAACGGTGAAGCTGTACCTAAATATCAAAATGATCAAATGTCTCCTAAGTTTTTTCATGGCTCAACCACAGGAGCATTATTTATATTATTATCTACATGGGCGCAAGATCAAGGTCGTGTTGTGGTGGAATGGGGAGTCAAATTAACCAGAAATCAAGAAAATTGGATACCCGTACCTGATTTAACTTATGTTTCTTATAACCGTCTTCCTGCTGACTGGCTCAAAGATGAAGCTTGTCCTGTTATCCCTGAATTAGTTATGGAAATTATTTCTCCTGGTCAAACTTTTGGAGACATGATTGATAAAGCTACTGATTATCTTCAAGCTGGGATTTCATTGGTTTGGATAGTAGATACAATATCTCAAACTATCACTGTCTTTACACTATCTTCTCTTCCTGTTACTTTTCGAGGAAATCAAATTATTAGTCATGAACTATTACCAGGATTAGAAATTACTCCCCATGCTATCTTTGAAAGGGCTGGTTTAATTCGTTAGTTTGAATTATTATACTCGCTTCCCACTAGTAGTCTGTCAAGAACTAATTGACGGGTTCATTCGTTGCCATTTTGATTCTTCCTTCTTCCTTCGTGTCCTTCGTGCCTTCGTGGTTCGTTTCTTATCCGTCAAAATTTATTTGACAGACTACTAGCAGAATATAGATTAAATGAACCACGAAGGAGCGAAGAGCGCGAAGGAAGAAGGAAGAAGGAAGAAGGAAGAAAGAAGATAATTTTATATTGGGAAGGGAGTAACGTAAATTAATTATTGATCAACCGTTTTTTAAATAAAGCTCTATACACTGGTTCACCTTTGTTTTGAGTAGCTATTTCTCTTTCTGTGGGGACAGGAAGGGGATTTTCAGATAACCATGTTGTTGTTCCTATCTTCTCAAATGCAGGGTTTTCTTGAAAGCGATCGCACATTTCTACTGCTACAAATTCTATATCAGATTGCAGGAAAACAACACCACCCACAGTTAGATAATTTGCTAATTCTGTGACTAATTCCGGTTGTACTACCCGACGTTTCGCATGGCGATTTTTAAACCAAGGATCAGGAAACTGAATTGTAACTTTTTGTAACATTCCTACAGGTAAGGTGGATAACAAGGAAACTAGGGAATTATTCACATTCGCAAACATATAATGCAAATTTGTTAACTCCATTTCGTCGCGGATTCTATTGGCTTCGACTACTAGCGGTTCTCGAATTTCTAAACCTAAAAAATTCCAATTTGGTTCTACTTGTGCCATTTTTAGGACAAATCTCCCTCTCGCACAACCAATATCTAAATGTAAAGGTAGGTTTTGTTGGATATAAATCTTTTTCCACTCTGGAGAAGCGGTTGGGGTTTGGAACTTACTCGATAGGGGGTTAACGTGCTGACGAACTCGAACAGGTGACAAAATTTAATCTCCTAAAAAATAATTCTAAACAAATGTATACAAATATTATTAAGTCTACATATTACTACACAGGTATACACAGTGAGCGTTATACTTTGAGAATAAGAATTTTTGCAACTTCATTTTTAACATTTTCTTAAAATCAATGAAACTTAATTTTCGTTTTGCTATTGTTAGCGACTTACATATTGCGCTTCCTGAAACAATCTGGGATCATCCTAGTCGCTTTCATTTGGTGGAAGTGAGTATTCCGGCTTTTGATAGTGTATTAGAACATTTAACACAATTAGATTTAGATTTTCTATTGATCCCTGGAGATTTAACCCAACATGGTGAATTAGCAAACCACAGTTGGTTACAAAACAGGTTATCTCAGTTACCTTTTCCATCTTATGTTATTCCTGGTAATCATGATATCCCTGTTTTAATGGCCAATGAACAATCAATTGGCTTTGCAGACTTTCCCTATTTTTACCAAAAGTTTGGTTATGAAAATCCCCAACAACATTATTACAATCGTCAAATATTCCCAGGAGTTAGGTTAATTGGTCTTAATTCTAACTCTTTTGATGATCAAGGTCAGCAAATAGGACGGTTAGATAGTCAACAATTTCAGTGGTTAGAACAGGAGTTAGCAGCAATTGAGGATGAGTTAGTTTTAGTCATGATTCATCACAATGTGGTTGAACATTTACCAAATCAATCAAGTCATCCCATGGCAAATCGTTATATGCTGGAAAATGCACCAGAACTCCGGCAGTTATTACAACGCTATGGAGTTAAGTTAGTATTTACAGGACATTTGCACGTTCAAGATGTGGCTTGTGCAGAAGGCATATATGATATTACTACTGGTTCTTTAGTCAGCTATCCTCATCCTTATCGGGTATTGGAATTTAACCGCGATGAATTGGGTAGTGAATCGTTACAAGTTGTCTCTCATCGTGTGGAATCAGTTCCAGATTTTCCCAATTTACAAATATTATCACGGCAATGGATGGGCGATCGCTCTTATCCCTTTGTCCTCAAATTATTGACCTTACCTCCCTTGAGTTTACCACTGGCACAGGCACAAACACTAGCTCCCGGTTTACGGGACTTTTGGGCAACTATTGCTGATGGTGATGCTATGTTAGACTATCCACAATTCCCCATCAATGTTCGTCGTTATATCGAAGAATATAGTGCGGTTAATGATGGTAATACAACTTTAATTGATAATCATAGTACATTAGTCATTAGTCAGTAGGGGCGCAGGGCCTGCGCCCAGTGTAAATTGTCAGCGGTGAATATTCTTCTTCCTCAACTCAACTCTAATTTACTGTTCCCTGTTCCCTGTTCCCTTGTGTGAATTGTCAGCGGTGAATATTCTTCTTCCTCAACTCAACTCTAATTTACTGTTCCCTGTTCCCTCAAAGAACGACAAATGGCAAATACAGAAGTATAACCATGAAGAAAAGTTCTCCCACTTACTGGACCGATTTCACCACCGCAGAAAAAGCCACCCATTGGTATGTCGTGAACATAACGGCTAAATAATTGAGAATCAAAATTGGGTTGGCCATAAAGTCCTGCTCCTCGTCCTAAACAGGTGAACATTAAAGCGCCTACAGGAGAAGGTTCACTGGCATTTTGACTTTGATATTCTTGGAGTAAAATTTCTAAATCTTCCGCTGATGCTGCTGCATCTCTTAAATGGAATTGTAACCTTTGACCGGCACGAATGCGATCGCCAATTGCAATTGCGCCAGCATTAGGATCTACTCCCAAAATATTGCGAATTAAAAAATCCCCTGAATGTAAATTTAGCCTAAATTCATCCATAGCTAAACCCACAAACAAAGAATGTTGGGCTAAAGTTCGTTCTTCTTCATTCAGACTATTAATTAAATTTCGCAATACCACCAAAGGTACTTTTTCATCTAACTCGACAATAATATTGCGTTCAGCTTTAGTAACTTGTAAAGGTTCACCAATGGGACGACATCCTTGGGCGACAATAGTATCTAAGACGATATTGCCACTCAAGGCTATACCTACCGTGCCTTCCCGATATAACTTATCATTACAAAATAACCCCACGCGACCATTCATAAAGCCGCTGCTGGCCTGTCCCCCCACCACCACTGAACCAGGATAGGCAAAATCTAAACCCTGTAACAAATCATTAGTTCCCCCAGCAAAGGGACTAGACAAGAGAATAAATTGGGGGACTACTGAAGGTGGTACACCCAGCAAATCAATCCAAGCAGTGGGGGAACTATCGGAATCTGGCAATTCTTCCGCTACTATATGAAATGGTCGGATTTCTACCCCCGGAAGATGGGCTAAAGTCAGACTCAGGGCTGGTTCTGCTTCTATCTCTTCGGTTTCTCCGGCCTGTTTTCTGCCAATTATCCCCCCAGCACTACAACCAATCAATACAGGTACAGCCAGTTTTTCAGCCAATAACGGCAAAAGTCGGGAATACTCACTCATAAAGGCAGAAGAAATGAATACCAGCCCTAAATCCGCTGGTGCGGTTATTGATGCCATTGCTTGTTCTACGACATCTGTAATAGCCGCTTCTAAGGAAGGACGGGTTGATAGGGCATTTGTCCACTGCATTTGATCTGCCATGAGTTTTCGGCTTATTTCTGTGTTGAGGTTAGTTGATTATTTTAACTAAGTTTGTGGCATGGTTACAGAGAATTAGGAAAAGGTTTAGGGGAATTTTACTTTTTGTTACGTATTTTGGTTTTTTGTTGTTCTACTTAAAATGGCAGAATTGATGTTAAAATAAACAATTCAGAGGGAACAGGGAATAGGCACACCGGAACAGGAAAAACTCATGTTTAAAAACATGAGATTGAAATAATGACACTGTTTTTTTCGGGCTACGCATCTTGTAGAAACATCTTTTTTTTGACTGAGCTTTAAACTGGTGCAAATGAATGTTTCTTATCTGTTCCCTGTTCCCTGTTCCCTTCTTTTGTAATTATTGCTTAAATTCTTAGTAATTAGGGTTTGCTGATAGCGTGGTGTAAGCCATAAAAGTCTTTTCGTTAGGGCATTAATCAGGAATAGTTAAAAAAAATTAGTTTTTCTCTGGAGGAATAGAAATGATACAGAATAGTGATCGGAAAATTGTTTCGGAGTTTCGCTCCCGACTGGAAGCAATCATTCCTATTTTGGACTTACGGGTATTTGGTTCACGAGCGCGGGGTGATGCTACAGAAGAATCAGATTTAGATGTGTTTATTAAAATTGCTGAGTTAGATAGATCATGTCGGGAAAAAATTAGTGATTTGGCGTGGGAAGTAGGCTTTGAATATGATTTAGTTATTTCCACTTTTGTAGTAACAGAAGCACAGGTAGAAAGGGGAGCTATGGGGGCTAGTCCTTTACTGTTTAAGGTGTTACAAGAGGGTATTCCTATATGACAAATCAGCAACTAAGACTATTAATTGAGTACCGTTTATCTGAAAGTGAAGAAACGTTAAGAGAAGCGAATATTTTACTAAATCAGTCAGCTTTTCGTGGCAGTATCAATCGCTCTTATTATGCAATGTTTTATATAGCTTTGGGTCTTTTAGCAACTAAAGGTTTAGGGAGTTCTAAACATAGTGGAATAGTTAGTTTTTTTGATCGTGAATTTGTGAAGACAGGAATTTTTTCTAAGGAGTTATCGCGGAGTTTTCATCGGGCATTTGATGAACGACAAGCAAGTGATTATGGGGAAATGTTAGAACCGGATATGGAGTCAGCAATGGCTTTATTTAAGCTATCACAGAATTTTGTTGCTGAAATTACACGGTATTTAAGGTCTTGGATGGAGGTTAACTAAATAATATTGCAGATCAATTAATTATATTCATATCCCTGGCTTTTTAAGGTCCATAGATAATTGTCGTAATCTTTCACTAACTTCTAAATTAGATTCTTGTGATTTTAAATTATTCTAAACACCTTCTAGTTTTATGTCTGCATATTCTTGTTCTGTTAAGGCAAATTCGGGATCTATTATTTTTACTTCTTCATAAGTGAGTTCGTAAAGTTTATAAACTATATTGTCTATTTGTTGTTCTAATGCGGTTGTGTCTTTACCTGAAGATTTGAGGGATATAATTTCTTCTGATTTTTTAATAAATATATTTTGGATATTTTCACAACTTAACATAATAGGAATACGAGATGTTACAGGACTATCAAAGTGCATTGTTCTAATTGCTTTCCCAAATATAAAAAGATAGGTATACCAATTAACAAGTTTTGAATTTAATAAACACCAAATATATTTAGATGATATTGCATTTTCTTTAATGGTAATTTGATTAATAGTATCTACTAAAATTAGGTCAGTTTTTTCAGGAATACAGCTAATAATTTGGATATGTTCGTAAGGTTTAGTAATATGAGCTACAATATTTTGTACAAGTACAGAATTTTTATTAATTTTTGCTTTTTCACTAATTGAATTTACATCATTAATATATCCTTTAATGTTTCTAATTCGATATTTATTAATTTCCTTACCTCCAATAACTGCATATTTACCTTCTGTGACTAAATGTTTTTGTAATCCAATTTCTCCTCTACTATTGTTAGCAATATTATTTAAAAAATCACTTTTTTCAAAAATCTTATCACCAATAATGAGTTCACTATTATTAATTCCATTGGGGAAAAGCCCAAATTTTATCTTTAATTTTTTGTGAATATTACCCATAAAATCAAAAGATTTATCAGCTTTAAATAAGATTGATTTATAGTTATCTATTATTTTACCTTTGTGTATAGAAATAATGCAAGCTTCAAGTTTTACATTTTCAAATGCTTTTCCACAGTCTGCAATCAAAGCAATTTCTTTTTGAACAAAATCTCTTATATCTGAATAATTTGATGCAAAAGTGAATGATTTGGGAATAATATATGTTTTTATGCCGTTTTCTTTATTCAATGAAATACCTCTTTCAATAAAAAGAATAGCCGTTTCAGAAGTTTTTATTTGATACTTTTCTTTGAAAAATTTAATATCTAATGCACTTAATTTTGCACCATAAGGAGGATTACCAATTACAATATCAAAACCCACATTTTCCACAACTTGCTGATTCATAACTTCAGGAAAATCTAACTTCCAATCAAAGAAATTAAGAGATTCATCAGATTTATTTTTGAGTGCTTTCAGTTCCTTAATATTTTGTTTCCAACCAACAGTTTGTAAATAAATTTCCGTGTTCTTAGTTAAAGTTTTACCCGTACCAGTGGGTTTAGTTTCCATACCTTTAGTTTTAATCATCAATTCCAATTGACTTATCAGCAAATCAATTTTCAAATCACGGATATCAGCAGCTAATGTTTTCTTATCGCTATCTGGACTAAAAAACTGCTTTTGTTTCTCACTAATTTTCCTGAGAATTTCGTCAGGTTGGTAAACATCAACTAAAAGACTTCCTTGTTTAGCATCTTTCATTTCCCAATCAATATCAATAATATCATCACCAAACTTACTCACCAAACTATTACCCACCACAATTTTATAATCAAGATTAGGTAAAGCTTTTGGTTTAGGTTCATCTACAATTAAACTCAACCAGAAACGTAATCTAGCAATATCCACAGCACCACGTTCAATATCCACCCCATAAATACTATTTTGGATAATATTTAACTTCACCCCCGAAGCATTAAAATTAGTCGTATTCCCAAATTCAAAAGTATGTAGAGTTTGTTTTGCGGTAAATATTTCATGTAACAAACCCATAGGAAAAGCACCCGAACCAATAGCAGGATCACAAATCTTTACATTATCCAATGCAATATTCAAATGTCTGAACCATGATTTAGAGGATTCCTTTGATTTGCTTGATTTTTCAAGAATACCTATATTGATTTCTTTCTTTTTGATGAATTGTGTAATCAACTCCTTTTGAGTTTCTTCTATCAAAGTAATCCCTAAATCAGAAAAATCACAGTTTAGACAATAGGTATTCAGATATTCAATCAAACTTTCCTGACACATATAATGGACAATTTCTTTCGGGGTGTAATATGCACCCTTGTCTTTATTATCTTCTAGTAAATTCTCGAAAATATGTCCCAACATTTCTGGATCAACAGCTATAGTATGATCAAGAGGGTCATCTTCATAAATAGTAAAATTGTACTGATCAAAAGAGTTAAAAAGATTTGCAAATAAATGATCAGGAAAAATTAAATTACGATGATTTGAATTATCTTCCTCAAATAAACCACCATTCAAATAGGGTATTCTATAAGGTTGATTTTTAACAAGTTCAATTAAATCATTTGGGCGTTTTGTGTTTAAAGTATCAAAAAATAGCACCGATAAAAATTCTAGATAAAAAAGTTCTTTATGGGGAAAACTTTGAAATTGATTAGTTAAAAAATGATGATCACCTTTTCCCCAATCTTCATTTTCTGGTACACCCAACCAGCCTTTTTTCTGGATAAAATATAAAAAGACAATCCTTCCTAATAATTTTTTACTAAAATCACGAATAGCTTTTTCATCACCATTAAAGATAGTTTGAGAAATACCAGGTTGGGAAATGATATATTCACAGAAATTATTATAATGTTCTTTATATTTCTCAAAAAATGTTTTAGAAAGTTTCTCAACAGAAAACGCTTCTTTGACATCCTCTAAACTAACTTTATTACCCTTATTAATAATCCGTTCAAACCGTTCTACCGCAGTTCTAATACTTTCACCCTCACCCAATATATAAGTATAGCGTTTAGGTTCGGTTTTTATTTGAATAAATTCACCCTCAGCATCATAACCCGTCAATTCA
This sequence comes from Dolichospermum sp. ST_sed8, assembly GCA_028658405.1. GTDB lineage: Bacteria > Cyanobacteriota > Cyanobacteriia > Cyanobacteriales > Nostocaceae > Dolichospermum. The sequence goes on from JAKOGY010000042.1 coordinate 15,354, forward strand.
GAAACATAAGTAAACCGCCAATTTACACTTTCTGGATGATGATAAACAATAAAAGCAGCATCAATATTTTTCCAAAATTTACGCAATAAATTTCTTAATCCTACGCGATTACGTTCTAAAATAATTCCATCTGCTAGAGTTACTTCATAAACTGCAATTTGTCTCTCAATACCATCTTCATTCAGTAATATATAGCCTAATTTTTGAGCATTAGCAGCAACATTATGATCAATACCTGTCAAGTTTTCAGGAGTTGACAATAACTGAACATTAGCAAATGCTTGTCCTAAAAATTGCTTCCATGTAGCTTGATTGTAACGTTCATTAAATAGGTCTTGAATTTGTTGTTTTTTCATAATATTGATATGGATTTATTTGTTTTGCATTATATTTGGAGGTTTAAATCTCATCCATTTTGAAACCTGAAGTAATGCGAGCATCTTGCTCGCTACTTAACAGCAGGGAGCAAGATGCTCCCACTACTTAACAGCAGGGAGCAAGATGCTCCCACTACTTAACAGCAGGGAGCAAGATGCTCCCACTACTTTCAATAACTATCGTTTTTATTTTAGACGGGGTTTAGATAAACTGTTTTACCCACTGTCGAAACTTCCTCAAAGTAGGACTTCTCCCAATAATCCGACTTTCTTCAACGAATTGGGGAATTATTTCTGCAATTTGTAAATCAGGAAAATTAGGACTATTTTCTGATTCTATATATTTACCATCTTGCCAAATATTAATCTGTAATTTATCATTTTCATATCGCCATACTTCGGGAACTGCTAAAGCCAAATAAGCATCTAATTGTGTTTTGGAAGTAACATCAATTTCTATGACTAAATCAGGAGGAGGATCAATATTTAAATCAATCTTTTCCTTACCAATCATCTGTACATGATTTTTAATATAAAATGAATCATCTGGTTCTATTCCACTATTCATATCTTGACGTTTAAAAGTGGTTGAACCAAAACATTCACAATCAATTTCTAATTCCTCTAGAATTATTTTAACCAAATCTCCAATAATAACTTTCGCTACTTCATGCTTAGGTAACGGCATTTTAATTTCTAAAATCCCCTGATAATAAGCTAATCTACTAGCACGATTTTCTCCTAACTCTGTTAATATTTCTTCAAATTCTTGCCAAGAAATATTGTGTAATATGATTCTATGCCCTGGTGGTACGCTTAATTGCCTTAGTTGTATTGTTACCATATTAGGAAAGGGGTAATATTATTACATAAAAGATTCAGAAATAATTAATACTGGCTTTTCAACCTTTCTTTTTTCTCCTTTTTGGACATTGGATGAATCTACACTATATTTTTGGGCAATTTTATCAAGTTCTAAAATAGCAGTATCTAATTTTAACTTTTTCTTTTGCAACTTGTCAACATCAGCAGGTAAATTAGTGTATTTTCCTATATCAATTAGAGTGATAATTTTCTTAATATTTTCTCTTTGTTTTTCCGTGATTTTAGGATGATTAATAATTTGAGATAGGAATTTTTTAGCATTTTGGGCTACACTACCTAACGCTTCTGGATCTATTTGTGATTGCACCAACTTATGTTCAAGATTTTCAAAATGTTCAATAGCTTGATTCACATGATCATGATGATTAGCAATCAATTCACAATTTTTTTCATTTTCCTCAGCTTCAAATATTTTGAATGCTGCTAAAGGTGTAATTTCTTTGGGTTGGTTATTACTATCTATCCAATAAAATTCAAACTTTTTATCCGTCTTTAAAAATGCAATCGTACCATTTTGTAAATCAGGTTTTTTAATTGTCGTGGAACTTCTTCCAACTCTGGATTTTAACGGAATTTTTTTGATTTTATCAAACCAATCTTGATGTTTCTTTCTAAAATTGCGTAAAAAGTACAGAAACTTTAATCTTTCGTCTTGTTCTTCCTGATAATTTCCGCTAAAAAGTTTCACCTCATCTAAAATTTCATCAGTGGAAAATACTTGATTATCTTCTCCAAATGCAGTATGAAAAGCCTGAATTTTCATAAAAGCAGTTTTATTTAACTGAATTTGGGAATCTCCTTGTGCTGAAGGATAAAAAACATAGTTATAAATAGCATTTGCTTTTGTACCAATCCGATTAATGCGTCCAATTCTCTGCATTAATTTAGTTGAGTTCCAAGGTGTATCATAGTGAATAATCACATTAGAACGATGTAAATTTACACCTTCGGCTAAAACTTCTGTAGTAATAATAATGCTGTAATCATTTACTTGTTTATCTTCCGCGCAATTAGCATCAAAATTATTGACAATAATATCATACAGTTGTTTTCTATTCTCGCTGGAAACTACTAATACATCTTTTCTAAATCTATCTTTTAAAGCCTGTGATAAATAATCAACAGTATCTTTAGATTCAGAGAATATAACTAATTTACCTTCTAAATTAGTTTTCTTATCAAAAAATAGATTATTTAATTTGGCAATAAATACATCTAATTTTGGATCAGTTTCTATAGCGTTCCAATCTTTTACCAATTCTTGTAAAATTTGAGAATCTTTCTCTAAACTCTCAATAAAATCAGGTTGGAAATCCGTGCTTTTAAAAGTTTGATTTTTAGGATTTTCTTCGCTGAGTCTCTCAATTTCTTTTTCAATTTCTTCCTCACTCCAACCCTTATCTAATAACTTGTTAATATTCGTATCAGGGGCTATAAATATTTTATCATTAGCAAACATAGTAATCATTCTATCTGTGGCTTGTTGAAAATTAGTTAATGATTTTTTAAATGCATAAAAACTACTTTCTAATCTTTTCACTAATTGGGTTTTCATGATAAATGCTAAGGATTTAGAAACCGTTTCGGCATTTTCATAATACTTACTTTGAATTTCTGGATTTAACCCCGCTATAGCTTGATAACGACTATATGTAATTTGTTCTTTACCAGTCAGACAAATTACAGTTTTATGAAATAACTCATTTAATTTTTCATCCATGAGATATTCCACTTTTTTAGGTGGTTCTACTTGAGGAAATATAATTCCTTGTTCTGCTAAATCCAATTTATATTCAATAATATTTTCTAAATCTGTTCTAGTTCTTCTAATGGTAATTGGTTCAATTACCTTGGTTCTAATTTCTCCATAAATCCTTCTCAGTTTATCAACATCTAATTCTTCAAATCGTTTCAAACTTTTATACTGTTCCATTAAAGGATTGAAAAAAGCAGTCAAATTTGTAATTGGTAAAGTTGACTGTCTCGCATCTTGAAACATTTGGATTTGATAAAAAATATCATCTGGACGATTATTTAAAGGTGTTGCAGATACTAAAATTACTTTTTTTTGATTACCTGCAATCAAACCTTGATTTATTCTAGGACTTTTACAAATTAATTGCAAGCTTTGAAAAGCCCCAGTTTTATGATTACGAAATTTATGAGATTCATCAACTATCACCAAATCATATTCTTCTTTGTTCCAATAATCTTGATGTTCTGTTAATATTTTGTCAAGACTACCATTAGTTATAAACTTTGTATATTTGTCAATATTAAAATATTTGAAAGTGTTTTTCCAGTTCTTTTCTACTGCTGGGGGATAAACAACTAAGATTTTGGTATTGTTTCTCCCATTTTCCATTAAAAACTTTTTAGCTACCATTGCTGCAATCACGGTTTTACCTAATCCCACCACGTCAGCTAAGATAAAACCATTGTGTTTTATCAACATATTAAAACCTTCATTTACAGCATCAACTTGATAAGAAAGTTTTTTAAAGTTTTCAGGTAAATCACCAATGGAATCAGCATCATAATTAATATTATCGCTAAAATATTCACTCAGCAATTTTATATATAATTCAAAGGGAGTTGTTTCTGTATTTAAATAAGTTTCTTTAGTAATGTTTTTAATATCAATTGGTAAAATATCAACAGATTCAGCCCAAAGCTTTTCAAATTCTGCTGTAGCAAATTGGACATCATCATATTCTGTTAATTGCACATTAAATTCATAATTATAAAAATTGCCCCCACCTAAACCAGCATCTGTTAGATTAGAAGAACCAGTTATTGCTGTAGCTGGTGTATGTTGGTTAAAAGGTTCAGGACGTAAAATATAAACCTTAGCGTGAATCTTTTTTTCTGGATGTGCTTTGACTTGAATTTTGCCTTGAATTATATCATCAATGAATTGCAGAATCCCTGTTTCAGTCTTTTGGTCATAATTAGCATTTTCAATATCTTTTTGAATTTCTTTGATAAAATCTTCTCTTGTCTTTTCGTCATGTTTAAAAAATTCCAGTCCAGATTTTTGAGCATCAGCCAGCATTTTATCAACATTAATTCCTACTAATATTCTAATATGGGGAACTTGATTTAAAAACGGTCTAATTCTAAAATAACCTGATGCTCTAAAATAGCCTACCAAAGCATCGAAATATTGAATATTAGGATTATATGTAAACACCCCTTCAAACTTCTTAGTTAGGGTATTTTCTTCGCTATTTGTGAAAAACTTTGTTGACATATTTGTATTCAATTATTTACTCTCAAACCCTAACCTTATCTCGTTTATCTCATTATCTCGTTCATTACAGCGGTTTCCGCTCTTATGAGGTACATCTTAGCCCCCTCATCGCTTGCGGGGAGGGGGTTGGGGGTGGGGTTCTTGTACCTCATAACATCGGGAAGTGCTGTATCTCGTTCCCAGTCTCTGACTGGGAATGCTATTCAGAGGCTCTGCCTCTGCTATTATTGAAGGCAGAGCCTTCTAGAATTCATTTCCATACAGAGTATGGGAACGAGAAAAATGTCTGAACTATGATTTTTAGGATTATTTTGATGAAGATGAGGGATTCATCATAAAAATCATAAAAATCATAAAAATCATAGTTTAGACGGTAATTTAAAACTGCTCTAAATACTGATTAAGATCCTCAATTACGCGGGTAAGTTCTGCTTCCGTTGTTAAACGAATCCCTAGATTGCGAATTGTTAACAAAACTTTAGCCGCAAAGGGAGTAGGCCAAATATTAGGATTACAGAATATTTCTATAAATACATCCCCAGTGGAACGATACTCTAATGAAGGTTGGGGACTGACTTTACCTGTTCCTGGAGTTTTACTAGCAACAGCTTTGAGGCTTTTCATTAATTCATCTATTGCTGCTTTTAATTCCTGTGCTGCTTGGGGTGAAAAACTGACGGAAACAGAACCTTCTACTAGATTCAGTGTTAGAGGTGCAGAAGACATAAGCTACTTATTAACAATAATTCGTAATTATCTATATTACCGGAATATGCTCTCTATTATATTTATAATATCCAAATCCCATATCCAGATCCCCGACTTCTTTAAGAAGTCGGGGATCTTTTTGTTCAATAAAGAGATAAATTCTTAATTAGCAATTTTTGACCTATTTCCTATATATTTATTCCTAGCAACAAATACTTATTGCTGTACAGTAAGAGTTAAAGAAAATAAATTCCCTATGCCTTTTTTTCACAAATCACAATATAAATATTATGACTTACGATAACCGTACTGAAGTAAGAAGAGTCTTAATTATTACCCTATTACTTAACGTATTTGTAATGGGATTAAAAGCCCTGGTGGGTCATTGGACAGGTTCTTTAAGTTTGCTGGCTGATGCTCTACATAGTGTGACGGATAGCGCCAATAATGTCTTAGGATTAGTGGCAATTAAGTTTTCTTCACCATTGCCAGATCGAGAGCATCCTTACGGACATAATAAGTTTGAAGCAGTAGGAGCTTTGGGGATAGCTGCTTTTTTAGGAATAGCCTGTTTTGAAATTGTTCAAGGTGCTGTAGAAAGAATTCTCAAAGGTGGTGGTGAACCTGTGAGAATATCACCTCCAGAATTGTGGTTATTACTAATTGTGTTGGGAATAAATATTTTTGTCGCGTTTTATGAACGCAATGTGGGCAGACGGGTAGGTAGTTCTATTCTGGTTGCTGATGCTACCCATACCATGAGTGATATCTGGGTGACAATCTCGGTTATTGGTGGTTTAATTGGTGTTTGGCTGGGTTATCAATGGTTAGATGTGGTGCTGGCTTTCCCTGTGGCTTTACTGGTATTTTGGAGTGGTTGGTCAGTTTTAAGGGAAAATTTACCTTGGCTGGTGGATCAAATGGCGATCGCTCCAGAAACCATTCATGCGATCGCTATTTCTGTACCAGGTGTCCTTAACTGTCATGATATCGCTTCCCGTGGTGTCATCGGTCGGCAAGTATTTATAGAAATGCACTTAATAGTTGATGCACCAGATGTAGAGACTGCTCACAATATTACAGAAGAAGTTGAAAAACAATTGGAACAACGTTTTCATCCAGTCAGGATTTTAATTCATGTTGAGCCACCTGCATACCAATCTGAGCGCATTACCTTTGAATCTGAACAAACGTAACCGTGAACAATATTCTTCCCAATCCTGTGAGCAAATAATCTTATTTTTCCAAGCGAACCGCATACCACTGTAAATATTCTCCTGGACTTACATCTAAATTACAACTTGTATCAAGCAAATATTGTGCCTGTTCGCTAACTGAATCCAATTTTTGCATATCTAGTGGTAAATCATCATGAGCTATTTGTGATAAAGTTTTTTCCAGCTTTATTAACAATTCAGCCGCTGTCAGAAATTGTTCTGGTTGATTTGTTTCCAAAACAACAAAATCGTCTTGTTGATACATTAATGGATTTGGCATAATTGGTGATTTGTAATAGTTTTATCACTGATGACGGAGAGGGCGCAGGCCCTGCGCCCCTACGATGGATATACTGGCATTGTAAAATGAAACCATGCACCACCGTGGGGAGATGAATCTACCCAAATTTGACCGTAATGGGCGCGGATAATGCGTTGACATAAACAAAGACCAATTCCATAGCCATCTGTGGCTTGATCACGTTGGAGACGGAAAAGATTTTCAAAAATGCGATCGCGGTTTTCTTCAGGAATACCCGGACCTGTATCTCCAACACTAAATTGCACTTTTTGCGTAGTCCGATGTAATCCCGCTACAGTAATAACGCCGCCCGCAGGTGTATATTTGATAGCGTTATCTAAAAGATTAACTAACACTTGGCGAATTCGTTCAGGATCAGCATATACATAGGGTAAATCTTGGGGAATATCTGTTTCCACCGTTTGGGATTTGGCAATATAGCGATCGCTCAATTCCTCTAATACCTGTAAACAAAGTTCTCCCAACTGTAACTTTTGGGGGACAATAGGTAACTGCGTATCATCACCCCGACCGACTTGTAACAAATCAGCAATCATCCGATCAATGATCCGTGTTTGCGCCCGAGCTTGTTTTAATAAATGTATAGCCAGTCCTGGTTTCAGGCGTGTAAACTCCCCTGTATCTGGATTGTAAGTAGATTGCAGAGTTTCAATAGCGATCGCCGCAGCCGTCAGGGGATTGCGAAGATCATGTGCCAAAATCGCAATTACTCGGTCTTTGAATTGTAGCTGTTCTTGCAGTTTCTCCTTTTCCTGCTTTAACCGAAAAATTTCATCTGATAGTTGAATCGTCTCCGCCGAACTTGCAACCGAATGAATGGTAGACTTAGGCAAGTTTACCCGACTCTTTTCATCCATAAGTTCTGGAGAATCTTCCTGTAAACTCAAAAAAGTATCCACAGAAGTTTGCCAACGTGGCCACCAGATTTTTAATTGCGGAATAATATTAGTACCAGCAATAGTCTGTTGGGGTTGTGGATGAATTTTAACTAAAGCAGGAGTTGCTATTAACTTAAAATGTTCCGCTAAATAGGGTTGTTCGCCAACATCAATAATTTGTAGTTCAAAACTATACCCAGCCTCTAATTCCTTTAAGTAAGCGCGAATTTGCTGTACTTGTTGACGAGACTGAGTTCGTCCATCAACAAATAGTAATAATTGGAGTGGAGCCTCAGAATAAATAGGCTGATCCTGGGAAACTTGCATGACATCTTGTTTCAGCACTGGTAACAACCTGGGGACGCTTTACAGACAGTAAAATGCAATGAGATTGCTTAATGTCCGTTGTTTTTTCTAATTTAATATCTATTTTAGATTCTTCCTATTCTAATTCGATCTAGGTTTTTAATATCAATACCTTGTCCAAATCAAAAAATTCCTTGATTCGTAGGTAGGGTTAAGGCAAGTATCCCAACAAATACCTTGGGTTTCTCTTGGCTCAACCCAACAAAGCAAAAAAATGGCGCAAGTATTATTATCACCAAAAATGCTAGTGTAGAAAGTGAAAATCAATTTGTGATTTCTTTGTGTTTTTTCGTAACCGTCCGGCTGTATTCCTGAGTTTTGCTGTTTTACTATCTTCCTTAACAGCTTGTACCAATAGTCAATCCGCTAAAAACCTCCAACAATCATTAGCTGCTGATCCTCAGTTGCAAAATAATCCTGTTCCTTTTGGCAAACCTCAGAGTCAGCAAGTAACACCCAACTCCAACACATCCATAATTAAGTTACCTGCTGATTTTCCCGCAGATATCCCCATTTATCCTAATGCCACACTAGAGGAAGTTATCCCGGCTAATTCTGAAAATAAAATATCAATTCGTTGGCAAAGTGCAGATCCTAGTAATCTCATTACCAGCTTTTATCGTCAGCAATTCCAGGCTAAAAACTGGCAGATTGTCCAACAGCCTCAAGATGATGTAGATGGGACTTTTTCAGCCCGACGTAATGATTTACTCATCAATGTGACAATTAAACCACAAACAGTTACGAAAGCTGCACCCAATCAACCACAAACAGCAACTAAATTAGTAATTGAATATTCGTCTAATTCTCAAACCACAGCTACTAATCCAGTTACTTCATCCAATAATTCTGAATTTATTGGTCCAGTTTTACCTAATACTAATAGTCCCAATATAACAACCCAGCCAACTAGCCAACCTGAGATTTTAACAACTCAAGAATTTACTGATATTCAAAAAGCACCTCCAGAATGGAGAAGCCACATTCAAGATTTAGCTACATTAGGTGTGTTATCTATAGAACCGAAAACCAACGAATTTTTACCTGATAAAATCATCACCCGTCGAGAATATGCTCGTTGGTTAGTTGCGGCTAATAACGCCATGTATGCTAACAATCCAGCTAAAAAAATTCGGTTAGCAGCCACTAGCACACAACCAGCTTTCCGGGATATCCTCACCAAAGATCCTGATTTTCCAGTTATTCAGGGATTAGCCGAAACTGGTTTAATTCCCAGCGCTTTGTCTGGAGATGCCACAGCAGTTTTATTTCGTCCTGATGCACCTTTGACGCGAGAACAATTACTTTTGTGGAAAATTCCTTTAGATACCCGTCAAGCCTTACCTGCTGCTAATTTAGAAGCCGTTAAACAAACTTGGGGTTTTCAAGATGCAGGTAGCATTGAACCCAAAGCATTAAGAGCAGTTTTGGCTGATTTTCAAAATGCCGAACAATCAAATATTCGCCGAGTTTTTGGCTATACAACCTTATTTCAACCTAAAAAACCTGTAACTCGTGCCGAAGCCAGCGCCGCTTTGTGGTATTTTGGTACTCAAGGTGAAGGAATGTCAGCAAGGGAAGCTTTAAAGTTGAACGGTTAATCTTAGCACATGGAAAATAATTTGCTCAATATAAAATGTATAAAACAATTGATTTATTTGCGGGAATAGGTGGGATTAGACTTGGTTTTGAGGCTTATAATTGTCAAAATGTATTCTCTTCTGAATGGGATAAAGACGCTCAAGAAATTTATGCAGCTAACTTTGGCGAAAAACCCTATGGGGATATTAATTTGATTGCACCTCAAGATATTCCAGATCATGATATTTTATTAGCAGGATTTCCTTGTCAACCTTTTAGTATTGCAGGTAAAGGATTGGGATTTGCGGATACAAGAGGTACATTATTTTTCAACATTGAGGCCATACTTGCAGTTAAAAAGCCCCGCGCATTTTTATTAGAAAATGTCAAACGATTAACTACACATGATAATGGACAAACATTAACAGTAATTTTAGAAAAACTCCAAAATCTAGGTTATAGAGTTTATTCACAAGTTCTTAATTCATTACATTTTGGACTTCCACAAAAACGAGAACGTATTTATTTAGTAGGTTTTTTAGAATCTATTGACTTTAGTTTTCCCAGTCCATTAGGTTATTATCAACCACTCACAACTATTTTAGAAGAGGAAAACTCTATAGATAAAAGTTATTTTCTTTCCGAAAGAATCAAAGAAAAGCGATGGAATGCCGTCAAGGATAATCCACCTTTTCCATCTATATGGCATGAAAATATCGGTGGTAATATTTCAGCATTACCTTATTCCTGTGCATTAAGAGCAGGTGGTAGTTATAACTATCTTGTTGTGAATGGAGTCAGGCGTTTAACAGGTAGGGAAATGTTGCGTTTACAAGGATTTCCAGATGATTTTAAAATTAATTTACCTTATTCAGCCGTTCGTAAATTAGCTGGTAATTCCGTTTCTGTTCCTGTGATTAAAGCAATAGCAGGGCAAATGATCAGTGCTTTAAAAGTCTACAGGTTTGGATTATTGTATAACTCATGATAAATCTAATTTCAAGTTAGATAAATTCTTAGCAATGTTTTGGCGTGAAGCTGGTTTACGGCGGAGTATTGATAAAATTTATGAGATTGTTGTTTATTCCTTATTTTCTGCTTTAGTTGAGGCACTTGAAATTTCTGTTGAAATTAGCATGAACCCTGAACGAATAGATATTTTAAGAGAATTTGAAGATTTTGCCAAAAGCGTTATTCAATTGACACCTGAACAAACCACAGTAATATGTAAAGCGAGAATAAATCGGGTTGGTGTAACGAATGCCGCAGATAGAAGCTTTAGGTGGAGTGCGAAAATAATTCTATTATTGTGGACAGGCCAAACAGCCTGTCATTTCTACTTCCTAATTTTCAACTTTACTTTTCTGGTGTAGTCGTTGGTGTGGTTGTAGGTATAGCCGTTGGTGTGGCTGTAGGTATAGCCGTTGGTTTAGCTGTAGTAGGTTTAGCCGTTGGTGTAGCTGTAGGTTTAGCCGTTGGTGTAGCTGTAGGTTTAGCTGTAGGTTTAGTTGTAGGTTTAGTTGTAGGTTTAGTTGTAGGTTTAGTTGTAGGTTTAGCTGTAGGTTTAGCTGTAGGTTTAGCTGTAGGTTTAGCTGTAGGTTTAGTTGTAGGTGTGGCTGTAGGTGTAGCTGTAGGAGTTGGGTTAGTTACCGGGGTACTAATGATAGTTTTAACTTCTTCATTTAGTCTTTGACGAAGTTGTAAATCAGCAATACCAGTTTCTGGGAGTTGATGTTTCTTCTGGTACTCCTTTACTAGCTCTTCCGTCTGAGGACTATAGAATTGATCACGGGGAAGTGGAGTTTTTGGTTTGAGTACAGTATTCAAATTAGCTTGCAAAATTTGGACAGTCATAGCAGCTTGATTTTGGGTTTGAGGACCAACTTTCCCATCCACCTTTAGCTTGTAGCCTGTTTGAAATTGAGTGATAGCCTTTTTAGTTTCCTCATCAGTTAGAGGATCTTTTGTGACTTTAACGTTATAACCCAACCCCCGTAACACAGATCGGAATTCCTCTGGGTTATAGTTGCGCTGACGGGCAGCAAAAGCTATGTCTGAACTCACAACACTAGCTGCTACTATACAGGTTAAAGCTATTGTTATTCTAGATTTGTCGAAACTACACCACATAATAAAAACTCCTTGGAAATAAACCAGTAGAATCAAGAGTATCACAAGTGGATTTTAAGTTTCTTTAATCACAGTTTTTGCGATCATTCATAAATTTTGATTAATCTGACTCTAATTGATTATTAATCAATATGAAAAATCACCCCGCTAAAGCTGTTTATGGTTGACAACGGATTTAATTAGCACAGGTACGACCTTTTTCAATGTCAGCTATATTAGCAAAAGTAGTATCAGCAATATTCTGCAAAGCCTCTTTTGTAAAAAAAGCTTGATGTCCAGTAATGAGAACATTAGGGAAAGTTGTCAAATGTTGAAAAACATCATCTTGAATGATTTCTTCAGACAAATCTTCAAAAAATAATTCCGATTCTTGCTCGTAAACATCCACACCTAGATAACCAATTTGCCCCGACTTTAACCCTTCAATTACTGCTTGGGTGTCAATCAATGCACCCCGACTAGTGTTAATAATCATTATGCCTGGTTTCATCTGAGCGATCGCTTCGCTATTAATTAAATGATGAGTTTCCGGCATGAGGGGACAATGAAGAGAGATAATATCAGCATTGGCAAAAAGTTCAGGTAAGTCTACATACTTTCCACCAGGGGATTGCGGGAAGGCTGGGAGCCGCGTCTCTTTAGAGCGCGGGGGAAA
>JAKOGY010000426.1 GCA_028658405.1 Dolichospermum sp. ST_sed8
CCGTGTGTTTGTTCTTTCTTAAACTTTGGAAAACCTTTCTTCCCTGGTTTACCTTTTTTGCAGTTATCAAAAAACCTGGCAATGGCAGACCACGCTCTTTCAGCGCTGGCTTGTCTGGCCATTGAGTTTAATTTGGATACCCAAGGAAACTCAATATTAGCAGCAAGTACAGCGCAGAATTTATTTAGGTCATAGCGTCCAATGCCCTTATTGTCTATCCAGTATCTCAGGCAACTATTACGCACAAAACGAGCAGTTCTAAGCGCTCGATACTGCTCGTCAAGTCCTTCAAGTTTTGCCTCAAATACGATCATTTATGTCTGACTATAGTACATAAATAGTATATCATGATTGTTAAAAACTTAGCTACTATGCAGATTCTATTTCGCTAACGCTCAATATTGATCTGCCTAGTGCTGCGTTTTGAACCGCTTTACATTCCCCGCCTAGGAGACCTTGAGACGGGGGTCTTACAGCGATTCGATAAATAAAGAAAAAATAGTCGGTTTTAACCGACTTTAGCTATGAGACAGGGAATTTATTCCCTGGATTTTATCTTTTTTATAAAATCTATCGAATCTATCGAATCAACCGATTTAATTAAAATTACTACCCATGACAAAAAAAATATTAACTGGAATAAGTTCAACAGCCTACGAACACCCTTTTGATCGTAAATCCTTAGCTTCCTTGCAAAATATGCCCGGTATTTCTCCTTTACTCAAAAAAGTCAATGAATATGGTATTGATCGTTTACTGAGATTACAAAGTATTGCTAGTGAAATCCGAGTCACACCCCGGAATTTTCCCCAATTGTATCAACCATTGCTAGAAGCTTGCCAAATTCTTGATGTGACAACTATTCCTGAATTGTATTTATTTCGAGGTACAGGACATATTCAAACCTATATTATTGGGGTAGAAAAACCCATTATTGGTATTAATATAGAAGCAATGGAATGGTTAAATTATGATGAATTGCTGTTTATTTTTGGATACGAAATTGCTCGAATTAAAAGTCAGCATATAATTTATCATCAAATATCAATTGTGATGCCAGCATTAAAAATATGGTTAAGTAGTACCACATTAGGATTAGGAGGATTGATAGCTAGTGGTGTAGAATTAGCATTATATAATTGGGTAATGATGGCAAAGTTCACTGCTGACCGGGCTGGTTTATTAGCTTGTCAGGATATTGATGTGGCAACTACCGCACTGATGAAACTTGCAGGTTTGCCAGAAGAGTATTTAACTCCTCATGTGATCGAAGATTTCCTCATTCAATCCCGCGAGTTTGACTCTAATAGTTTGGATAATTTAGATCAATTCACAAAAATATTAAGTTATTCAGAATCTCATCTTTCTTGGTCAGTTATGCGAACTGGTCAATTATTAAAATGGGTTGATTCAGGAGAATATGATAATTTAATTCAAGCAGAAAATGTCAACACGCCGGAAACGGGAGAAACATCGGAAACAGAAGAAAAGGAAGGATGGAACTTTTTAACTTCTTGGTAAGTAGATGGGTTGAAGTAAATATCACTAAATATCAAATAATCTTGTGAACTAGGGCGGGCAGGATGCCCACCCCACAATAATAAATATATAACTGTTACACATTCACTTTTTTACCCAAAAGCCTTACTGCAAGGACTCTAAGCTAGAAAATATTAGATTTAGCTGCGTAACAGCTTATACTTATGAATTATTTAACTTTCATTTTGGTTATGTCACTTATATGACTCTAAGTATATGTCGTAAAAAACATTTATTAGGTAAAAATTACAGTTTTGTTTATAAAAAAAGTCTTTTATTATCATACACATATTAACCCTATTTGGATAAGAATTTATAGAGGTTTAGCACTACTCAACAGTGTCAAGTACCTTCAAGCCAGGGAATAAATTCCCTGTCTAAAAGCTCAAGTCGGTTAAAACCGACTATTTTGGCGGTATTTATTCGAGAAATAGGATAATTTCTGATTTCAATGTCATTACAGTGCGTTTCAACGCAGTTTATCTATTAGCCTGAAACTTCAGTTGGTAGTTATCTGTTACTGTCACTACTCCCCCGTGATTACTCCATTAGAACCATTGCCAAGACTTCAGTTTGTACAGGAACTACAGCAAGTTTAGCGAACTGCTTGCAGCAGCGCTTCGCTATCGCTAATTTTTACCCTTGATGGTAAAAACCCCAATTCTTTGCTGTGTAAGGTTTTCAACCCAGCGATGATCCGATGTTAAATTGAATCATCGCCACCGAACCTTGAAAGCTGGTGCGATTCGTTGTTAGCTGAATCACGGTATCCAGTCCGTACATAAGCTAACCAACCCAATCCAATC
>JAKOGY010000427.1 GCA_028658405.1 Dolichospermum sp. ST_sed8
ATTATTTCAATCTCATGTTTTTAAACATGAGTTTTTCCTGTTCCGGTGTGCCTATTCCCTGTTCCCTCTGAATTTAACGATATCTACTGGAATCAGATCTAAAATTTATCTAAAAAACCATACACCAAAATACTTTCAACTCTGTTCCCTTTTCCCTTTTCCCTATTCCCTACTATTATAAATGAGGTACTTATGAATCAAATTCATCGGCTGGCGATTGTCGGCGGAAATCACGGTAATGAGTTAACGGGAGTTTATTTAGTCAAAAAGTTTCAGCAATATCCCCATTTAATTCATAGAGCCAGTTTTGAAACTTTATCATTACTTGGCAATCCTAAAGCTATTACTGCACGGACAAGATATATTGATGTAGACCTAAATCGGTGTTTTGATAATAAAAAATTATCAGATGCGAAAACCTCAAGTTATGAGGAATTAAGAGCGCGAGAAATTCAACAAATATTACAACCACAAAACCAACAAAATGTAGATACAATTATTGATTTACATACCACTACTGCCAATATGGGATTATGTATTATTCTCGGAAATTGGCATCCTTTATTACTTAAATTAGCGGCTGATTTGAGTGCAATAAATCCTTTGGTAAAAGTTTATATTCATGAACAACCCAAAGGTAGTGGTTTTCTGCGTTCTTTATGTAATTTGGGTTTTGCTATTGAAATTGGTGCTGTACCACAGGGAATTTTAAATGCTGAATTATTTCAACAAACTGAGCAACTTATTTATAGTGTTTTAGATTATTTTGAAGACTATAATCAAGGCAAAAATTTGCCGAAAAATGATTTGCTGACAGTTTATAAATCAATTGGTGTTATTGATTATCCTAGAAATGAAGTCGGAGAAATTCAGGCTATGATTCACCCCCAACTTCAGTTCAGAGATTATGAACCCTTGCATCCTGGTGATCCTATGTTTATCACTTTTACAGGAGAAGAAATTTTGTATCAAGGCAATTCTACTGTTTATCCCATTTTCATTAATGAAGCTGCCTATTATGAGAAAGGAATTGCCATGCACATTAGCGAAAAAGAATTAATTAAGATTAGCTAATTCTCTGGTTTCTATAACTCTGATGATATTGTCTTCTCTGATTAATTCACGGTATACATTCAGTGTTTCTTCATGCACTCGTGTGGCACTAAATCTTTCTAGATTTTGTTGAGCGCGGAATTTCCATTGATCTAAAAGTTGGCGATCGCTCATTAACTGTGTCAAAGTCTTAGCTAAGGTGGAAATATCTTTGGTTGGCACTAAAATCCCCGCTTGACCATAATCTAAAGTTTCAGGAATACCATCTACATCACTGGCAATGATCGCACAACCAGCTTCCCGCGCTTCTGTTAGCACTAAACCAAAAGATTCGCAGTGTGAAGCCAGTACAAATACATCCGTTGCTAACATATAGCATTGGGGTTCTGTCTGAAATCCTTCAAAATGAATGTGATTGCTCAAACCTGTATTTTGCACCATAGCCTCGAACATTGGTCGATCTGGTCCATCTCCTACTAAATATAAATGTGCTTGCGGAAAATCTGTGGAAACTATTTTAAAGGCCTCAATTAATTCATAAATACCTTTACGGGTATACATTCCAGCCACAGTAGTTATAGATGGATGTTGCATTGCTACTGGTTGATAATCTTGCAGTTTTTTATGTCGAGGACTTCCTAAAGTCCCGTTGCTAACTACTCGCAACTTTTGAGACGGAATACCCCGTTGAATCATGGAATTAGCTACTGCTTTACTGACTGCAATTACCTGATCAGCTAATCCCATTAATATCGCACTATGTTGAAATTCATTATGGACAGTAGAAACTAAATGATATTCTCGATTTTTTCTGAAAATCCCGGCTAAAATTGCTCCTGTCATCATGTGGACATGAACAATATCTGGTTGAAATTCTTTAATTATTTGGCGATAATGCCAAACAGTTTTAATCAGATTTAATGGTGTCCGGCACTGATTGAGATGAAAATGCTCAATACCATGATCTGCTAATAATTTTTTATATTCTCCACCAGCAGAAGCTACAGCAACATCAAGACCACTTTTTGCTTGTAAACAAGCTAAATCTACAGCTACATTGACAATGCCATTGCCGATTTTTTGGACATGATTAGTAATATGTAAAATTCGCATTTAAATTTTCTCCACGGTAATTATTTATAGTAAATGATTAGGGGCTAACTACCAAAAATTTTACAAAAGAAGGGAACAGGGAACAGGGAACAGATCAGTCAAAAAAAAGATGTTTTTACAAGATGCGTAGCCCGAAAAAAACAGTGTCATTATTTCAATCTCATGTTTTTA
>JAKOGY010000428.1 GCA_028658405.1 Dolichospermum sp. ST_sed8
GGAAGAAGGAAGAATCAAAATGGCAACGAATGAACCCGTCAATTAGTTCTTGACAGACTACTAGTAATCAGCGGAAATGAGGAAGTCTGCAATAGTGGAGATTATTTAAATGCTGCTATATTTAAGAATTGAAAATTTTGCTTTAGTTGATCATCTGGAATTGGATTTTGGTGCGGGTTTAAATGTTTTAACGGGAGAAACTGGTGCCGGAAAATCAATTATCTTAGATGCCATTGATGCGGTTTTAGGTGGTAAAGTCTCTAGTCGGGTGATTCGGACTGGTACAAATCGTGCTATTGTGGAAGCAACTTTTAGTGTGACTCCGCCTCTAGCTGCTTGGTTAAATGAACAAGAAATTGATTTAACAGATGATAATGCTGTGATCATTAGTCGAGAAATTGCTACCACTACCACTAATATTCGCAGTAGGTCACGAGTGAATGGGGTACTGGTAAATCGTCCCTTAATGGGAGGATTACGGAACTTCTTAGTAGAAATTACGGCACAAGGACAAACAGTACAAGTGGGACAATCTGCCCAAGTTCGAGATTGGGTAGATTTATATGGTGGTGATGCTTTGTGGCAAAAACGGCAAAATGTCGCTGCTGCTTTTATTGTCTATCAACAAGCCCGTCAAGCACTGGAAAAACGCCGGACATCGGAACGGGAACGACTGCAACAATTGGATTTACTAACATATCAAGTCCAAGAATTGGGTGGGGCTAATCTTGATGATGCCCAGGAAATGGAACAGTTAAATCAAGAACGGGACCGCCTGAATCATGTTGTGGATTTACAACAAATGAGTTACAAGGTTTATCAAGCTTTGTATCAAGATGATCAGGAAACTCGTACTGCTGCCGATTTATTAGCCGATGGGGAGATGACATTAACTCACATGGTGACGTATGATTCTCAATTACAATCTCTGTTAGAATTGGTGCGAGATGCGATCGCAGCAGTAATGGAAGTTGGTAGACAAATTAATATTTATGGAGAAAGTTTAGAAGCAGACCCTCAACGGTTGGAGGAGGTAGAGGAACGAGTTCGGGAATTAAAACAAATTTGTCGCAAATATGGACCAACTCTGACGGAAGCTATTGCTTATTATGAAAAAATTCAAAGTGAATTAGCCCAATTAAATAATAGTGAACAATCTATAGAAACCTTAGAACAACAAGAAAAATTATATTTACAAGAACTCCAGCAAGTTAGTTACCAATTAACCCAATTACGTCAGCAAAGTGCGGCTAATTTAGAATCTCGGTTACTCGCTGAACTCAAGCCGTTAGCTATGGATAAGGTAAAATTTCAAGTGGAAATTGTCCCCGTCTCTCCCACAGCTACAGGTGCAGATAAAATTACTTTTATGTTTAGTCCTAACCCCGGTGAACCTATTCAACCATTAACAGAAATTGCTTCTGGTGGGGAAATGAGCCGATTTTTACTAGCATTAAAAGCTTGTTTTCATCGAGGGAATGAAGTCGGAACGATGATCTTTGATGAAATTGATGTAGGGGTTTCTGGTAGAGTTGCCCAAGCCATAGCGGAAAAATTGCACCAACTTAGTCAAGGACATCAAGTATTATGTGTCACCCATCAACCTCTAATTGCCGCCATGGCAGATCGTCATTTTCGTGTTGATAAACTAGTAATTAATAAAGCCCGAAATAGTAATGATGAACAGCGGACTGTGGTGAGAGTCACCAGTTTAGATAACTTAACCACCCGCCGGGAAGAATTAGCGCAGTTAGCTGGTGGTAAATCAGCCAACGAAGCCATATCTTTTGCAGAATCCTTATTATTACAAGCTGCGAATCATCGGGAAACTCAGCAACCAAAATAACCGATATAAACAGTTTTTTGAAAACCACAGAATCCATTGATGGACACATCTTCATCTGCGTTAATCTGCGTTCATCAGCGTTCAATTATTCTATTGGGTAGCGACCGTAGTTAATCGCTACCCCACAAAAATGTTATCTATCTAAACACTTACTTATGCAGGAATCAAGACTGTATCAATGACATGAATAACGCCATTATCAGCAGCAATATCTGGTGTTGCTACAGTAGCATTATTTATCTTCACACCATGAGAAGCGTCAATTTTTACATCTGAACCCTCTACAGTAGTAGCTGATTTAAGCTTAACTACATCAGCAGCTAATACTTTACCAGAAACAACATGATAAGTCAGGATTTTCTTGAGCTTGGGAATATCCTTCAGTAAAGAATCTACCGTACCTTTTGGCAGTTTAGCAAACGCCACACTCTCTAATCTCAAAATAACGTAGTATACTGGGGTTAATCGTATTTAACCGAAAGATGAAAT
>JAKOGY010000429.1 GCA_028658405.1 Dolichospermum sp. ST_sed8
ACAGGGAATTTATTCCCTGGCGGGTGTGGAAGCAAACAGCCAGGTAGGGGCGTATTGCAATACGCCCCTACTTAAGTTGACACTAATGAGCAATGCTTTACCCCTACAAAAAAACTTATTTAATACTTTAGCCTTTCCTACAGTATTCCCACTTAATATTCCCAATCCAGCATTAAGAATTAAAAATTTCTTGCGCTGCTGTAGAATCTAGTTGAATTTGGTTTTTCAAAGCTTCTAAGGAAGGAAATTTCTGTTCGGGACGCAAAAATTTTACTAGCTGTATTACCAAATTTTGTCCGTACAAATCACTAGACCAATCTAACAAATGTACCTCTGCACGGGTATCTATACCATCAACAGTGGGACGATTACCAATATTCATGACCCCAAATAGCGGAGTTAGAGAGTTATCTGGGATAATCACTTTGACCGCATAGACACCATGACAAGGTAAAAATTTGTCTTTTGGTAGTTGAATATTAGCAGTAGGAAAGCCGATAGTTCTACCCAATTTTTGACCTGTTACTACTACACCCGTGAGGCTGTAAGGTCTTCCCAGCAGACGATTTGCTTTTTGAATATCTCCTGCTTCCAAACTGTCCCGGATTAATGAGGTACTGATGCGAGTATCATCTGCCGCGGGTAAGTTTTCTGTATCAGTTTGTATAGGAACTATGGTAACAGGTATATTATATTTGGCTGCAAGTAGTTGCAAATCTTGGGCAGTACCCATGCGCTTTTTACCAAAACAAAAATCTTGGCCAACGCTAATTTGTTGACATTGCAGTTGTTCAACCAGGATTTTGTCTACAAATTCTTCCGGGGAAAGGGCAGATAATTCTCTATCAAAAGGTAATAATACCAATTGTTCTACTCCTAGCGATCGCAATTGGGCAACTTTTTCATCCAGTGGTGTTAACAAATCACGGGGTTGTCCCGTAAAAAACTCATGGGGATGGGGATCAAAAGTAACAACGGTTGAGTATAGGCGGGGATTTTTGCTGTCTGATTGGTCTAAATTCTCTCCACCCCATGCTGACTGCAATACTGGCTGAATTACTCTTTGATGACCAAGATGAACACCATCAAATTTGCCAAGAGCAACAGCAGTTGGTGTCAGCAGTCCTTCTGTTGAAGAAGCAACCCATACAGAACAACCATTTTGAGACAAATTTAACACTTGGATTCTGGGATTTTAGGTTTGTTGTCGCTATCAGCGTTGAGGCTCTCACGCTTTAGATATCTAATCACCAATTTAATCTAAAATTGAGAAATCCGTTGCTTAACATCTTTTTTAACTAACCGCTCTAGGCACAGAGGACGCACCAGGGAAGAAAAATACTGAATTGAAGACTCTGGTGGCATAGGTTAGAATCAGCTAATGAAGTCCTCATATAGTAGATAAAATCATGGTTGAGCAACTTTTAATCAAGGATATTGATAATTGCCATGTGCCAGATGCCAACCTGCTAGTTACCGAAGATGATACACCCGTGGATAATCTTGCATCTGCTAAACAACAACGCCTTTTAGTCGGTTCTCTTTATAGTTCTTTGCAAAATCAGGTTTTTTTATCTGAGGCCAATGTTGGTGTTTACCATACCGATGGTGAACCTGCTATAGTTCCTGATGTATTTGTTAGTTTTGATGTAGAGATTCCCGAAAATTGGTGGGAAAAACAAAATCGTTGTTATTTCGTGTGGAAATTTGGTAAAACCCCAGAAGTTGTGATTGAAATAGTTTCTAATCAAGAAGGTGGGGAATTAGATAAAAAGCTGCATATTTATGAAAAGATGCGGGTTTTTCATTATATTGTTTATGATCCTAACTTACATTTAGGAGACAAAATTTTAAGAGTTTATAGTCTCAAAGCCAGACGATATGTAGAAACCACCAATAATTGGTTAGAAGAAATTGGTTTAGGGGTGACTTTGTGGACTGGAAAATTTGAGGATAAACAAGGTTCTTGGTTGCGTTGGTGCGATCAGAATGGTAATGTTTTACTAACTGGTGATGAACGCGCTCAACAAGAAAAACAACGCACTCAAAGTGCAGAAGAACGCGCTCAAAGTGCAGAAGAACGCGCTCAATTACTAGCAGAAAGATTAAAGGCCTTGGGTGTAGATCCTGATAGTATTTGATTATAAGATCCCCGACTTCTTTTTTAATTCTGTTAATAAATGATGAATTGATCTTAGAAGTCGGGGATCTGGGAAGACTATTATACAAACAAAATCTATCTGTGTAAAATAAACAAAAATTAGCGAATTTATTCAGAGGGAACAGGGAATAGGCACACCGGAACAGGAAAAACTCATGTTTAAAA
>JAKOGY010000430.1 GCA_028658405.1 Dolichospermum sp. ST_sed8
TTTGAAGCATAAAATGGACATCGGCTTTGTGAAGCATAAAGTGAGCCAAAAGCTTATTTTATGCTTCAAGTCACAAAAATTTAAAGCTTCGGGCTGTTGAGCAACAGTCATATTTATATTTTCTCGTTAATTTTTAAATTGGAAAATAGATGATGAGAGATAGGTAATTATTAATAGTCAATTTTTACCTCCCTCTCACCCGCTTTCAACAATTAATTGTTAGGGAAGAGACGAGCCATTTCTGATTCATTAAAAACCTCAGATGGCAGTTCTTCCAAATTGTCATCACCATTTAGCAACGAAGTTTCATCACCCCAGATGTCAGAGACCACATCATCAAATCCATTTTCTTCAGATTCAGAGGTACTCAGTTCATCAAATGAATTTTCTTCAGATAGATTCAGCCCAGTAAAAGCATTTTCATCTATTTCTCCAAAAGCATTATCAGGTATTTCCCCAAAGGCATTTTCATCAACTGAAGCGAGGAGATTAAATTTCTGATCATCGCTTTCATTAGTTAAAGAAATGGGAGCAAAGGAGGCATGACCGAAATTATTCACTGCTTCTAAACTCGATAATCCTTCTGAATCCTGGGCAATATCTTCATCAGATAAAGAAATATGACCAAAGCCATCATCATCTCTGTCTATAGCCCAAGTTGCTTGTGTCTCGTTTCCCAAGTCATTAAGACCGATACCAGAGACAGGGAAGGACTGCGTTTCTGGTTCAGAAATATCTGCCATTACCACAGCCGGCTGACGGAAGTACATTTCTGGTTCTACTGTGGGACTAAGACGATTACCAAGGGCAATATCGGGGTCAAAATGTAAATCCAGAACTTCAATTAAAGCATCCGCATCTGGATTTAGCTTGGCAAAGGGAAACATTAGCTGGGCTAATTTCGGCTCTAGAGCATTGATGACTCCCAGAATGAGGTAAGAAGACGGACGCTTGCCGCCATCAGGGGTATAAACTGATTCAACAGTCATCTGGAGTGTAATCCATTCACGATTTGCTTGAAAGAATTGCAACCACTTCTGTTTGATCGAATCGGTAAAACTATCAAAGAAAGCCATAAGTCTATCCCCAGAGGTAAAAAGTTTTATACAATCATCAAGTCTAATTCCTCTTCTGCATTTCTGGCTTGTACTTTTACTGGATTGAAATAAAAATCTGACAATAGAGAAAAAGTTTACGATCAGGAACATCGTTAGGAACGACACCTTCAGGTTGAGCGATAATTTGATCGGCAATATTTAGGTAATAGTCGCAAATATAGCTCAGAGAAGGATCTGACTCTGCCATCTCAAACAAAGTTTTACCTTTAACGCGAGAAACGCGGATATCTTCAATTAAAGGTAATACCTCCAAAACGGTATTTACAGTGTGTGCAACCAGAAAAACATTATCAGCGCTACGTTATAAATAGGGTTTGCTGATAGCGTAGCGTGGCGTAAGCCATAAAAGTCTTTTCGTTAGGGCTAGGAGTCACCGAGTCAGGAGGAAGAGAATAGTTGAGCAATTATTCCTCGAATTTATACGGTTATTTTTGTTGACAATGCAAGGGTTTTAAAGATTTTGGTTCAATAATCTTGCACTTGTTTGGCTAGAAAACCCTATAAACCTGTATCTGGCAATGCTTTTGCATTCTTTTATGCAAACCCTAAATAAAGGCGAGATGTTGGGATGAGATTCATCAGCAGTTTTGATTCAGGAGGAAAATTGACAATTAGAGAATTCTATCAGCGATCGCTCATCTCAATAGTTAGCATCGCTGATGAATTAGTAAATATTTATTGAATTAGAAAATATCTGATATAAAACTTAACAGGTAATGGGTAAGGAAAAATTTTCTAACAACGGATAACTGACAAATGACTAAAAAACAAAAATTTCCTTACTTACTGGGTTCTAAATGGACAGCACAACAGAAAGTTGATGGTTGGCGACATTTTCAGGTTGTGAACCGAAAAAATCAGGGTAAATGGGTGTATGCGGAAATGGTAGCAGCCTGTGATCCCCAAGTGCGCTTTTGGTTAAATGCTAAATTATTACAAGATAATTCCCAATGGTACGCTGGGTGGCAAACCTTACAAGAAATTAATTCTATCGAAAACAAATAATACTTATACTCAAAACGGTTGGGACATGGAATGAAAGTAAAATCACGAAAAACCTAGATTTGTAGGGGTTTAGCACTGCTAAACCCCTACCCGCTTAAATCAAATAACTAAGCCGTTTTGAGTATAAGTATTATTTGTTTT
>JAKOGY010000431.1 GCA_028658405.1 Dolichospermum sp. ST_sed8
CCGTAAGGCTTATTTTGTCGTTACTTATGGCTCATTTTATGGTTCACAATTTAGCCCAAGTTATGGTTCAAGTCACAGTGTTGATCTAAAATAGTAAGTTATGTCAATGATCAAGCTGGCCTCTCATCATGTTAGGGTTAAAATAATATTCATAATTCCGACCCATATTTCGGGGTTACACTGGCTGAAAACGGGGGAATAATTTCCTGTTTGAGCCTTAACTCACGCCTTATTTGAGAAACGTATCTACTGTAATGGTTAACTCTGCTGCTTCCCCTCTCACCAACCGTAAGCCTTCTAAAGTCGAAGGTATTAAAGAAAATAGTAACTTTTTGCTTGAACCTGTAGCCACCGAAATCCTTCAGGACACCACCCACTTTACTGAAGACGCAATTCAGATTCTCAAGTTTCACGGTTCTTATCAACAGGATAACCGTGATAACCGCGTCAAGGGACAGGAAAAAGATTACCAGATGATGCTGCGGACAAAAAATCCCGGTGGATTAGTACCACCAGAGCTATATTTGGCTTTGGATAAATTAGCTGATGAATATGGTAATCATACTTTAAGAGCTACTACTCGCCAAGGCTTTCAAATACATGGTATCCTGAAAAAGAACCTGAAAGCAGCGATCGCTACAATTGTCGAAAATCTTGGTTCAACCTTGGGCGCTTGTGGTGACGTTAACCGCAACGTTATGGCTCCTCCCGCCCCTTTTAAAAATCGCTCAGAATATCAATATGCTTGGGAATCTGCCCAAAATATCGCTGATTTACTTTCTCCCCAAACCGGCGCATATTATGAAATTTGGTTAGATGGAGAAAAAGCCATTAGCTCCGAAGAACATCCAGATGTCAAAGCAGCCCGACAAACTAACGGTAACGGGACTATAGTTCATGATTCCGTAGAACCTATCTATGGTACTCACTATATGCCCCGCAAATTTAAAATTTGCGTCACAGTTCCCGGTGATAATTCCGTTGATTTATATTCCCAAGATCTAACGTTAGTAGTAATTACCAATAAAAAAGGCGGGTTAGCAGGATTTAATATCTTTGCTGGTGGTGGTTTGGGTAGAACTCATAATAAAGAGGAAACCTTTGCCAGAATTGCCGATCCTATTGGTTATGTTGCCAAAGCTGATGTATATAATCTTGTAAAGGCTATAGTTGCGACACAACGAGATTATGGCGATCGCACCGACAGAAAACACGCTAGGTTAAAATACTTAATTAATGATTGGGGTGTAGATAAATTCCGCACTCAAGTAGAAGAATACTTAGGTAAACCCCTCGAACCCTTTAAAGACCTAATTCAGTTTAAATATAAAGACTTCCTGGGCTGGAATGAACAAGGAGACGGGAAACTATTCTTGGGTATTTCCATTGAAAACGGGCGTGTCAAAGATGACGGCACATTCCAACTCAAAACCGCTTTGCGGACAATAGTAGAGCAGTTTAATCTGCCTATTCGTCTGACTGGCAATCAAAACCTGCTATTTTACGATATTGCTCCTGAAGATAAAGAAGCAATTCAAGAGATTCTCGATAAATGCGGTGTTGTTGCTGACCCTAGCCAAATAGCAGCATTAACCCGCTATGCTATGGCTTGTCCGGCTTTACCTACTTGCGGTTTAGCAATCACAGAATCAGAAAGAGCCATTCCTGGAATTTTAGAACGAATTCGGGCTTTATTAGATAAACTGGGTTTACAAAATCAGCATTTTGTGGTCAGAATGACCGGTTGCCCCAATGGTTGCGCTCGTCCTTATATGGCAGAATTGGCTTTTGTGGGTAGTGCGCCAGAATCTTATCAAGTTTGGTTAGGTGGTTCACCACATCAAACTCGGTTAGCACAACCTTTTGAGGAAAAACTGCACCACAATGATATTGAAAGTTTCCTTGAACCGATTTTTGTCTTCTTTAAAAAGTCGCGCACACCCAAAGAAAGTTTTGGGGATTTTTGCGACAGATTGGGTTTTGATGCGATTAGGGAATTTGTGGCTAATTACAACCCAGGAGATCCTACCAGCAGTGGTAAATCCCGTCACCGCGTCAGTCTGCGGGATGATTTTTACGCTCAACTCAAGGAAACGGCGGAAAAGCAAGAACGACCGATGACTGATTTGGTACATGAGGCTTTGGAGGCTTATTTCCAAACGCTGTAGGAATATATTCTCACGCAAAGGGATCATTCTAAAAAGTAGTAATACGGATTAGATGTGAACCAAACCACCCTAATCGTAGT
>JAKOGY010000432.1 GCA_028658405.1 Dolichospermum sp. ST_sed8
CCCACATTCCGCACCCCAACTGTCACAGAGGGAAATTACTGATAAAAAACAGCTAAGGAAGAATAAAAACAGACATCTGAAACCAAAAAAGAGATTTGAGCAACGATGAATCGTCAAAAATGACATTAAACCCTATTCTCAATAAGGAGCAATAAGAATTCCAAGTAGAGAGATTCGTACAAGATAATTAAAAAAAGATGTTAAAGACTGAAGTTATTAGTTAGACTAATGAATTGAAATGACAAATCTAAATTTTTGACAAAGCAAATTAGAGCTATGAATCAAAGCGATTAGCTCATGGTCATATCTATATTAAATTAATAAAGATTGGAATTATGTGATTAATTGATAGTATCGAAGACAATCATCTGGTAAAAGATTTAAGATAAAATCTCTATCTTGAGTCCAATTAGAAACGTGTTTTTCCTGGTCAAACTCCACTAAATGAATACACTGAAAGCATTGAAATATCCAACGTAAAGTGGGGCGTTCAGTGGCTTTACCTAATTGATTTTTAATCGTTAGTTTAGACTCTTTAAGTGCGATTCTAATTTGACGTTGAGCCAATGTATAGACCAGCAAACATAAACCCATAATCATTCCTAAAGACTCTATTCTCTCAGGACTTTTAAGGAAAATACTATCTGCAAAAAATAATGGGTCTTTGAGAAAACCAAATCCCCTTTCACAGGACTGTTGCGCTTTATATTCTTTCAGCATTGAGTCGCTGCTGAGTTCACTTGAATCTAAAACATTTGTAGCTAAAATGAACCGTCCTGCGCTCAGATTTTCTTTGTTGATTTGATTTTCATTCTTGCATACTGTGGCTGAGATTTGATAACATATCTCAGGTTCATTATTTTGATTATTTGATGTGAATTTAGTTACCTCACTTTGCTCAATTTGGTGATATTTAAATTCTTTAGATATTTTTGATAATGCCTTAACCGCATCAGCTTCACAAGCAAATTTTTCTGCGGACAACTTTTTCAATTCTTTGATAGCTTTTGTTTCTGCTTTGATAACTTTTTTTGAGAGCTTACTTAAGTCTGATTTTCTTCTATCTTGGCTCTGTACAACTAACCATCTTTGCTCTATATCTCCATAAGTTATTCTATTTTCCTTAAATGAATATCCAGATAATTCACTTTCAATAAATTCCGACTCTGGTAATTCTGACACCAGTAATTGTGCTGCTTTTATGCTTAAAGGTACTCTAGAAAGCCACCTTAAATCCGACATTAATTTAATATTTGATTCTGTGTATAAAGCACTGTCTGCAACTATTAAACTATCAACTTTTAGTTGTTTTTGGTACTCTACTGCTATTTTACCAAAACATGATGAGTCGGATTGATTTCCTGATGCTAGTTTCAAAAATATGGGTATGTCTCCATCTCCTGAACATATCAGTTCCATAATAAATTGTTTTAAGTCTGGCCTGTGGTCACGGGAATAACCATGGGTTATGGTAATTTCTTTTGGTGATTTTATTGCTAATTCTTCAGCTTCTTGACTATTAACTGGTGCAGAACTTTCAAATATTACTTCTGGCAAACTGGTATTATATTCCCCATGTAGGTGTATTGATGATGAGTCTAGGTGTGATGTTGACAGAGATACACCAAATTTTTTGGCTGCTTTTAAGGCGATGATAAAAAATATTGTATCTAGCCCTTTTATAAATAGTTTATCCATGACTCTCCCCAGTTTATCATCGTTGAGATACTCTGGTTTGACTCCTGCTCCTATTAAATGCTCACAGGCTATTGTTTCAAAATATTTGGGAAACATATATAAAGGTTTAGATACAAATCCTAACCCGTTCACTATCATCGCTTTTACCACATGACCTGGACTTACTTTTTCTCCTTCTTGTTGACCTATTAATTCGTTGATTATTTCTACTAACCCTATAGAATCTATTATTCCTGCTACTATTCCTAAATGATCTATATTCTGAATTGCCATTTCTTGAGGTTTCAATTTCACAACAGGGTTATCCATAACTTCTGTTGTAATTTTCTCATTTGTGTTCTTATTATCAATTAATTTTTTTAACGATGGAGTTTTTTCTTTGTTTCCAAAACTTCACCTTCTTGTCCCATCCTTAGCTTAATGCTATTTCTTCTCATTAACTGCACTTTCTCTCGCTTATACTTTAGTTCATAAATACTACTAAATCGGCTTTTTGTTGATGTGTGACAGTTAGGGTGCGGAATGTGGG
>JAKOGY010000433.1 GCA_028658405.1 Dolichospermum sp. ST_sed8
CCCACATTCCGCACCCCAAACTGTTCCAGAGGGAAATTACAGAGATGAAAAATCAAAGTTAGCATAAAAACAGACATATACAGTGAAAAAAGGCATTTGAGAAACAGTAAATCACCAAAAATGGCATCAAAACCCATTCTCAATAAGGAGCAATAAGAATGAACACCACCTGGAGAGGTCAACATATAAATAAAAGAAGATATTCAAGAGAAAAATCATAAAATAGACTAATATTTACAGGATAAAAATGAAATTATAGACATAGTAAAATGGAGCTATAAATCAAAGAGATTAGCTCATCTTCACTTTTGAAAAATTAAATTGATAGAGATAATAATTAGGTGACTAATTGATAGTAACGTAAACAATCATCTGGTAAAAGACGCAAGACAAAATCTCTGTCCTGATTCCAATTAGAAATATATTCTTCCTGATTGATTGTCACCAAATGAATACATTGAAAGCATTGAAAAATCCAGCGTAAAGTAGGGCGGTTAGTTGCTTTACCTAATTGATTTTTAATTGTTGATTTAGACTCTTTCAGAGCATTTCTAATTTGTCGTTGAGCCAAAGTATAAACCAATAGACATAAACCCATAATCATTCCCAAAGACTCTATTCTTTCAGGACTTTTGAGGAAAATACTGTCTGCAAAAAATAATGGGTCTTTGAGAAAACCAAACCCTCTTTCACATGACTGCTGGGCTTTATATTCACTGAGCATGGAATCATCGCTAAGTTCTTTTGAATCTAAAACATTCGTCGCAATAATAAAACGTCCCGCACTCAGCAATTCTGTATTAATTTTACTTTCATCCTGGGAGACTGTAGCTGATATTTGGTAACATATTTCTTGTGGAGAATCTTTTGTCTTAGATTTGATTTGAGTAACAATACTTACGTTAATTTGGTGATATTTGAATTGTTTTGATAATTTTGATAATGCTTTGATAGCATCTGCTTCACAAGCAAATTCTTCTTGTGATAATTTTTTCAAATCTTGCACAGCTTTTGATTCTGCTTTGATAATTTTTTGGGTGAGTTTACGCAGGTCTGATTCTCTTCTCTCTTGACTTTGTACCACTAGCCATCTTTGTTCTATTCCGGCATAATTTTCGGTTTTTGATGCTAATTTATATCCTGGTATTGTACTATCAATAAATTCTGATTCTGGTATTGTTGATATTAATGATTTTGCTGCTTTTATGGTTAATGGTACTCGACATAACCACTGTAAATCTGACATCATTTTTAGGTTTGATTCTGTATATAATGCCGAGTCAGCAACAATGAGACTATTAACTTCTAATTGTTTTTGATATTCTACTGCTATTTGACCAAAGCATGATGAATCTGTTTGGTTTCCTGATGCTAGTTTTAAAAATATTGGGATGTCTCCATCCCCTGAACATATCATTTCTATAATGAACTGTTTTAAGTCTGGTCTGTGGTCACGGGAATAACCGTAGGTAATTGTAATTTCTTTTGGTGATTTTACTGCTAATTCCTCTAATTCTTGGTTATCTCCTACTTTTTGATTCTCAAATATTACTTCTGGTAAGCTAGTGTTATACTGCCCATGCACGTGCATTGATGATGAGTCTAGGTGTGATGTTGATAGTGATACTCCAAATTTTTTGGCTGCTTTTACTGCGATGATAAAAAATATTGTATCCAATCCTTTTATAAATAGTTTATCCATGACTCTCCCCAGTTTATCGTCGTTGAGATATTCTGGTTTTACTCCTGCTCCTATTAGATGTTCACAGGCGATTGTTTCAAAATATTTGGGAAACATATATAACGGTTTGGATACAAATCCTAACCCGTTTATGATCATGGCTTTTACTACTTGACCTGCATTTACTTTTTCGTCTTTTTCGATTCCTATTAATTCATTTATTATTTCTACTATTCCTATTGAATCTATTATTCCTGCTACTATCCCTAGATGGTCTATGTTCTGAATTTCTATTTCTTGCGGTTTTAATTTCACAACAGTTTCCTCTAATATTTCTGTTGTCATCAATTATTTCTTATTTGGTTATCAATTCATTTTTTTCTTTTGTTACCAAGTTTCACTTTCTCACACCATGCCCTTTCTAATGCTACTTCTTCTCATTAAGTATCTTAATCTTTGAGTTGTCTTTAGTTATTATGTACTACTTGGCTGGCTTTTTTGATCTGTGAAAGTTTAGGGTGCGGAATGTGGG
>JAKOGY010000434.1 GCA_028658405.1 Dolichospermum sp. ST_sed8
GAACAGAAATTGTTGATGCCACGATCAAGCGAGACATTGTAGAATTATTAGAGACGGTTTTACTATCGAAGTTTTCTAATTTAACTCGTCAGGAGATTGAAGCGATGTTTTTACTAAGTGATATCAAGCAAACAAGAGTATATCGAGACGCAAGACAAGAAGGCAGGCAAGAGGGCATACAAGAGGGCAGGCAAGAGGGCAGGCAAGAGGGCATACAAGAAGGCATACAGAAAGGCAGACAAGAGGGAATACAAGCAGGTAGGCAAGAAGGCATACAGAAAGGTAGGCAAAATGAGGCGAAAACTTTACTTTTGCGACTGTTATCTAAGCGGTTTGGGAAGCTTACAGATCGCCAAACATTTTTGATTTCTTCATTAGATGTTGAGGAGTTGGAAGAGTTGGGTGAAGCATTTTTAGATTTTACCAGTTTAGATGATTTAGATAATTGGTTGGCAGAAAAATAAAGCCACAGTAAATATCGTGAGATAGAAAATTTGGCGTTGCATAAATGCGGGAGTAAATACAAGGAAAAATTCAGAATTTTTTCTGATCTATCCTTATGATATAAACTCTTAACATAGCCGTTTTCTTGACTAATTTACTAAAACACAATCCCTTTTATCAAAGGGTTTCTGAGGATATTTTTTGGCAGATAATTCCCAATTTAAGCAACATTACTTTGCTAAAACCAATACTTTCGCCATTTTCCTGCTTTGTTAAGTTAAAGCCAATACTTTTGGTTAAGGAGTGTAGAGACGTTACATGGAGCGTATCTACAAGGGTTTTTGGTCTAAGAATTTTCCTAACCGAACAGCATTGCAATGGTATTATCTTGTGGAAAAAGAGTGCAGATTTCCCCATTTTCCCAATCTCACCTTTTCCGACCGGCAAAGTAAAAAAATTTAGAGAAATTTAACAATGTGTACCAATAATTTGGTAACTTAAATACATAGTTTGCAAAAATTAGGGAAAAACTACGTTGAGTTACCATCCAGATGCCATTGCCCCCCACGGTGGAGAGTTAATTAACCGGGTTGCTTCTTCAGCACAAAGAGAAATATTTCTCTCCAAGGCTGACTTTTTACCGCGTGTGGAACTTGATGAGCGAGCAGTTTCTGATTTAGAAATGATTGCCATTGGTGGTTTTAGTCCTCTTAAAGGTTTCATGAACCAAGCAGACTACAACCGAGTAGTAACCGAAATGCGGTTAGCTAACGGTATTGTCTGGTCAATTCCCATTACACTATCTGTAACTGAAGCAGTAGCAACCCCTCTACAAACAGGCGGTTTAGTGCGTCTGGATAACTCCAACGGAGAGTTTATTGGGGTATTGGAACTGACCGAAAAGTATACCTACGACAAACAACACGAAGCCATCAATGTTTATCGCACTGATGATGCTAAACATCCTGGAGTGCAGGTAGTTTATAACCAAGGTTCTATCAACCTGGCTGGTGATATCTGGTTATTACAACGTGACTCTCATCCTCATTTTCCTACCTACCAAATTGATCCTGCGGCTTCACGGGAAATGTTTCGAGAAAAAGGCTGGAAAACAATTGTTGGTTTCCAAACTCGCAATCCTATCCACCGCGCCCATGAATATATTCAAAAGTGCGCTTTAGAAACTGTAGATGGTCTATTTTTGCACCCATTGGTAGGGGCAACTAAAGAAGATGACATCGCTGCTGATGTGCGGATGCGTTGTTATGAAATTTTGCTAGAACACTATTACCCTGTAGATAGAGTCATTTTGGCAATTAACCCGGCAGCAATGCGTTATGCTGGTCCTAGAGAAGCAATTTTTCATGCTTTAGTCAGAAAAAATTACGGTTGTACACATTTTATTGTGGGGCGTGATCATGCTGGTGTAGGCGACTACTACGGCACTTATGACGCTCAGTATATATTTGATGAGTTTACCGCTGAAGAGTTGGGGATTGTGCCTATGAAGTTTGAACACGCTTTCTACTGTAAGCGCACCAAACAAATGGCTACAACTAAAACCAGCCCTAGCAAACCAGAGGAACGGGTTCACTTGTCCGGAACAAAGGTACGGGAAATGTTACGTCGGGGTGAGTTACCACCACCAGAATTTTCTCGTCCAGAGGTAGCAGCAGAGTTAACAAGGGTTTTAAACTGTTCGGCAATTTCTACCCATAACTAGCCTTATGTTACGGAACGTCCATATAATTAACTTAGTCAA
>JAKOGY010000043.1 GCA_028658405.1 Dolichospermum sp. ST_sed8
TATCCTGATTCTGACAATTGATATTGATATTGTCATTGTAATTAACATTTTTTATCTTTAAATATTAACAGAAAATTTATCAATCACAATCCTGTAAATCTTTAAATCCTGGGTATCCTGATTCTGACAATTGATATATAGTTCATAAGCATCAAGTAATAGGGAGTAAAAAGTACATATCCATCTGAATTTGTCAGAATCAGAATATCCAGGATTTCAGGATGTACAGTGCAAATTCAGGAGAAAATTGGATTAAAATATTATTTATATCATTCACTTTAAATTTTCTCCTATAATTCATTAACTCTCCAAAATATTCGAGTCTGTTGCTAAAGTTCGCGCTCCTGTTTGCATCAACTCAATATCTGCTAAACTCCAATCACGGGGATGTTGACAATGATGAGCTACTAAAAGTCCCCATAATCCTCTCGGTATCAAAATTGGTACTACTAAATTGGCACGAACTTGGATACTGCGAAGAAAATCACGGTGACAATCCTGAATTGCTTCTAATTCTATATCAGCGATCGCTTTTACCCGTCCTTCTAAATACAAACCAGCATACTCCTGGTTAAAACAATCACTTGCTCCCGTAGAACCGAGAATCGAATATTCATCAGCACTCAATGATTCAAATGTTACCTGTCCTTCCCATGGCTTATAGAAATAATACAAGACTACCCGATCAACCTGAAGTGATTCTCGGAGTTGATTTGTCGTTTGTCGGACTAATTCATCTTGTTCGATTTTGATGACAAGACGATTAAGCAATTTTTCTAACCCCTTATCAGAGTGCTGATTTGATTGATTTTCAAATTCTAGGGAAAAAGGTTTATCTTGAGCGAAGTTGAAAGGAAGTTGCACAGATTTAAAATAATGATTAAGTGAACAATTTCAGATTTACATAGTAACCTATTAGACATTTTATAGAAAATTGTTCTTAATTTAACAAAAAAATTGTCCTAACTATACTACGCGTAGGGTGGGCATTGCCCACCGTAGTAGTTGGTTTTTGGTGGGCAATGCCCACCCTACAGATCCTAACTAACTCCAGCAATACTGGGTAAATTCACTTTCAACCGTTTCAATATTGCTTCCCGTCCTTGCATTGCCAAAGTATCATCTAAAGGTGAAAGTTTAATTTCTTCTTGATATTTCAACCTTAATGCGGTTTGAATTAACCAATCAGCAACGAAAGGATTTTTTGGTAATAATGGCCCGTGGGAATAGGTAGCGATCGCATTTTGATAAAACGCTCCTTCTGTCCCATCTTCTCCATTATTCCCCAAGCCATACACCACACGCCCCAAAGCCTCCACCTTCCCTAATTTAGTCCGGCCACCGTGATTTTCAAACCCGACTAAATAAGCTTTTGTCCCCGTCATTGCTTCTAATTCCTGTGCTAACCGGGAAGCCGTAACCTCTATAACCAAATTACCAATACATCTTTTAGTATTTTCACCAGGATGAATAGAAACTAAATCTAAAATTCCTAAACCTTCAATTCTTTGTCCAAAGGCTGGTTCATAATAATTTCCTAGCAATTGGGGAGAACCACAGGTAAAAACTCCCGGTGTACCACAATTGATTTTATCACGCATTGCCTCAGCCTTTGTACCTTGTAAATCCCGCATCACAATCTCTTGCTGACGGTCTTGTGCGCCACCACCAACGATCACATCTACTGATTTGATATCCTCTGCGGTGGAGTCTTGGTCTAAGGGTAATACAGTCACAGTATATCCCCGCCATTGAGCGCGGCGTTGGATAGTAATCACATTTCCGCGATCGCCATAGGTACTCATCAACTTAGGATATAGCCAACCAATAATAATTTCCATCAGTGCAGAACTCATAAAACCTCTAATATAGCAGGAGGATTTAGGAACTCAGGGCGTGTGTCCAGTCAGGAGTGACAGTAAAGAGTAGATGTTGCTTATGTTACTAGTTTTGTGGGATGGGCATCTGGTCCCTCCTTTACATTCTCAGTCTGATAGAAAAATTTCCGAATTGTTGCAATATATTAATGAATTTAAAGTTTAGTAAACAGACAACACAGAAGAAAAACCTTATGCTAGGTTAAGGATATGCTACAAAAAAATAGATAACTAGTTGCTTATTTGCTTATTTTTCTTAACAAATACTACGGTAGACGAAGATCGTAAATACCAACGCATTATTTGTGAGCAAAATAAAAATTTGTGCTATTCTTTGTTTACAGCTTCTAAGCTGTTCAGGATTAAAAGTATCTGGTGAAATACCATTTTGGCAAACTATTCCTCTGTAAATCAAGATAGTCACTGCATCAAAAAAGTAAAATGCCTTTAATTCAGTTTGCTTTAAGTGCGAAAACCAAGCACAGTAAACACTAGTTAAGTGCGCGAAGAATGCTTCGTGCATTGGTTGATACGCCTTGGTTGAGAGAAATGAAATCTCAACTTATATATTTGTTAGCTTTTGTTAGCAAAAAAGTATCGGTTAATTACCAATTACCAATTACCTATTACCAATGAGAGGGTAAACTGGAAATCAGGACATATACTCATGCCCTGATTTTTCACAAAGAGAACTCTTATTAGTTATGGTATCGACTTACCCCGTCGAAGTTCAACTTTCTGGCCGTCAATATTTACCGTCAACAAATGGTGATAGCGCTGATATTTCTCCTAACCAACAACTCTTACCTTTGACAGCAAGAGTTAATGATCATGACAATCTGGAAATCGGTGGCTGTGATGTCACAACCTTAGTTGAACAGTTTGCTTCACCTTTATATATTTTAGATGAAGAAACCCTGCGGACAACTTGTAGGCAATATCGAGATACATTCAAAGAATATTACCAAGGAGAATCGCAGGTACTCTATGCTTCTAAGGCATGGAGTTGTCTAGCCGTTTGTGCCATTGTGGCTTCAGAAGGGTTAGGAATTGATGTAGTATCTGGTGGCGAACTTTATACTGCAATAAATGCGGGTATGAGTCCTGACAAAATATACTTACATGGAAATAACAAATCTTATGATGAGTTAGTTTTAGCAATTCAGTCTGGATGTACTATTGTAGCGGATAACTGGCACGAATTAGATATGCTGGTGAAGATAGCAGGGGAGAAAACAGAAAATTCTTCTCTTTCACCGATTCGGCTGATGCTACGCTTAACTCCTGGGATAGAATGTCATACTCACGAATATATTCGTACTGGACACTTAGATAGTAAATTTGGTTTTGATCCTCATGATTTACAAGAAGTGTTTGCTTTTGTTAGTAAACAGCCTAGTTTAAACTGTGTGGGGTTACACGCTCATATTGGGTCACAAATTTTTGAACGTCAACCACATCGAGATTTAGCTGCTGTGATGGTGCAGTGGTTAAGAGATGCGGCTAAACATGGCTTGAAGGTGACAGAATTAAATGTTGGTGGTGGGTTAGGGATTAAATATACGGAATCTGATGATCCCCCAAGCATTGTTGAATGGTCAAAGGCAATTTGTGAAGTTGTACAGGCTGCTTGTATATCAGAAAATCTGCCTTTACCAAAGTTACTTTGTGAACCAGGGCGATCGCTCATTGCCACATCTTGCGTTACTGCTTATACTGTTGGCTCTACCAAGGTTATTCCCGAAATTCGCACCTACATAGCGATTGATGGCGGAATGTCAGATAATCCCCGCCCTATCACCTACCAATCAGTTTATCGGGTGGTAGTTGCTAATAAAATATCTGATCCTTGTACCGAAATAGTTACTTTGGCTGGTAAACATTGCGAATCAGGAGATATTCTGATTAAAAATGCCCAACTGCCAAAAACTGAAGCAAATGATATTCTCGTAGTTATGGGAACTGGTGCATACAATTACAGTATGGCATCTAATTACAATCGCCTCCCTCGACCGGCAGCAGTTGTAGTGGCAAATGGCGAAGCAAATTTAATTTTGCAGCGCGAAACTTATCAAGACTTGATTCGACAAGACTGCCTACCAGAAAGACTGAAATAGTTATTAGTCCTTGGTCATTAGTTATTAGCTAATAACTAATGACTAAGAGACTTCCAAATAAAAAAATATCCCAAATTCTCTTGTGGTGCAGGCATCCTGCCTGCTAATAATACAAGGAGGGACCAGATGCCCATCCCACAAGATTGGATAGCGAAGTGCTGCTGCAAGCAGTTCATTTTTTTTGTGGAGTTCTCTAATGACAAATGACAAATGACAAATGACAAATGACAAATGACAAATGACAAATGACAAATGACAAATGACAAATGACAAATGACACTGCGCTAGGACTAAAACCTCACCGTTACTTCACAGGAGCCGGGATTTCTCTGTACTAGGATGCTTCAACACGTAGATGTTTTTTGTTCTTACTCACAATCTAATTTTAACATAAAATACCACGGGGATTATAATCCTTCGTGTCGCTTCCCTCTCAGGGCTGAAGCCACTGAGTTTCCCGCATACCGTGAGGTCTTATGAGAGATTGGTGGAAGCAATGGCTGATAAACCTGGGAGATTGGTCGCAGTCCTTGCTCCTTGGGACTCTGGATATCATGTTGGTGCTGGCACTGACATACATGATCCTGGTGATTATTAGTGAACGGCGCACATTATGGATGGTGCGGGGGTTTATAGTCTTAATGCTCTGCTCGGCACTCAGTGGCAAGTTAGGATTACCTTTGCTAAATTTTGTTCTCGAAAAATTGGTAATTGGTTGTGCTGTAGCTATGGCTGTGGCACTACAATCAGAATTTCGCCGCTTTTTGGAACAATTGGGACGTGGGGAATTTTGGCAATTATTTCGCAATAAGGCTAGTGCCATTCCTAAATCAGATAGTGTCATTGATGAAATTGTTGATGCAGTTAAAGAATTATCAAAAAATCGTATTGGCGCTTTACTAATTTTAGAAACCACAGGACCCATTGAAGAACAAGATTTCTCAGTCCCAGGTGTGAAGCTAAATGCTGAAGTTTCTAAAGAACTAATCCAAACTATTTTTCAGCCGAAAACTTTGTTACATGATGGAGCAACGTTAATTCGTGGTTCACGAATTGTATCATCTGGTATAATTCTACCACTGTCAGGACGCACTGCCTCGCGCCAGTTGGGAACACGCCATCGGGCAGCAATGGGAATTACTGAAAGGGTCGAAAATTGTATTTGTGTTGTTGTATCTGAAGAAACAGGTTCTATTTCCTTAGCGGAAAAAGGAACTCTATATAGACCACTTACTATTAAAAAGCTCAAAGAGTCTTTAGAGACTCGATTTTCCCCAACTGTAGATCGGGAGGCTCATGCACCTGGTCTTTTAGGTTTAGTTCGTCAACTTCGTGATCAATCACTAAAATTTATTTCCCGGTTACTGGGATTACCTTGTCTTCGACACGCTACCCGTAGGGGTACGACCGCTTCTCAAGATAAAAAATGACAACACAACAAACTGAATTACAATATTTACCCCCTGATTTAAAACAAGAATTACTACCACAGCACGTTGCCGTAATTATGGATGGCAATGGCCGATGGGCAAAACGTCAAGGTTTACCCCGGATTATGGGTCATAAAGCCGGTGTAAATGCTCTTAAGGATTTACTACAATGTTGTAAGGATTGGGGGATTAAGGCACTAACTGCCTATGCTTTTTCTACGGAAAACTGGAAAAGGCCAGAGGAAGAGGTAGAATTTTTAATGACTCTATTCCAGCGAGTTCTGCGGCAAGAATTGCGGGAAATGATGGAGGAAAATGTGCGAATTCAGTTTGTGGGTAATTTGTCAGCTTTGCCACAGGCACTTCAAGCGGAAATCTCTCTTTCTATGGCAGAAACTCAGGATAATCGCAGTATCCTGTTTACTATTGCTACTAATTATGGGGGTAGAGAAGAGATTTTACAAGCTTGTCGAGCGATCGCTCAAAAGGTCAAAGAAGGTTTACTCAAGCCTGAAGAAATCTCTGAAGCAGTATTTGAATCTCATTTATATACAGCCGGATTGGCAGATCCAGATTTATTAATTCGTACCAGTGGGGAAATGCGATTATCCAATTTCTTACTTTGGCAAATGGCCTATGGAGAAATTTATATTACTGATGCTCTCTGGCCTGATTTTGACCGTCATGAGTTTCATCGAGCTTTATCTACTTATCAACAACGAGAACGCCGTTTTGGGAAAGTTTAGGGAATTGGGAATTGGGAATTGGTAATGAATCCAAAATCCAAAATTAGATTATGGTCCGGCAAAAACGGCTTCCTCAATATCTTCTCGACTCAGGGAATATTTAAAGGAACGTTGAATATCTTGAGTATTTTCTCTTGATTGGGAATACCGGACGGTAATTTGTTCAGTATCTAACCAAAGTTCTGCTTCCCAGCTAGATCGTTGAATATGCCAACAATGTAGCTGAGTTTCGTCTTGTTCACAACCTTGGTTTTTTAGCCATTGTTCGATTTGTGGTAAAGGATGACTATATAGGGGTGTATCGGCGGGAAGCATAAGTAAGTAATTCAAAATTATTGGTTATTTTAGAGGTGGGAAGTTAAGTTTAACTAATTGCTTCTCCACGAAGGATAGCGATCGCTATCGCTAATATCATACAACCAACAATAGTCAACCCTAAAATAAATAATACAAATATTTCACCAGAAGATAGAGGGCGATCGCTTGCATCCAAATACATTGATTTGGAAAAATCGTATTGTTTATGTACAGAATGGTTTAAAGCTGTTGGTGTTTGAATTACACCAAAGCGAGAATAGCCAATTTTTAAATCATAACCTAATCGCCGTTCCGGGTTACTGAGAGTTGCATAAGCTTCGTTGATTTTCTGAAACTGAGTAGTAGCTATATCAGCAGGTAATTCCGTCGTATCTGGATGATAGAATTTGCTCAGTTCTCGATAAGCGCGACGGATATCAATTACTGATGCACTGGGATGGAGTCCTAGCAGAGAATAATAAGTAGTATTACTGCTTTGTGGGACTTCGCCATGATGATTTACGTTTTTTTGAGTCACTTTGCTCAAATAAGTTTTTTTATATTGTAAATTATTGCCATCTGTGAACGGGTACAAATATAAATATTTACGTTGTTCTGGATTTTGTTATCAATATGTATTAAAATGTTGGGTTTCCTTGGGTCAACCCAACCTACACAAAGTGCGTTATTTCATAAAATGTCAGGGTCAATATTCAATTCTCTGAGTTTGGCTGCTAAACGTTCTGCACGTTGAGTTACTTCTTCTGCAAACTTAGCTTGCTGTTCTACGAGTTGGGCTTGTTGTTCTGCGAGTTGGGCTTGTTGTTCTGCACGTTGAGATTGTTGTTCTGCACGTTGATTTGCTTCTTCTGCGAACTGGGCTTGTTGTTCTGCACGTTGATTTGCTTCCTCTGTAAGTTGGAATTGTTGTTTTGCCCGTTGATTTGCTTCTTCTGCGAGTTGGGTTTGTTGTATTCCATATTCTTCTGGTGTTAGCATTAACTGTCCTTCTGGCATAAAATAACGCAATTTACCGTCATGGACACCCAAATATAAATTTAGCTGCTGACTCCATAATAAACCTTGAGGATTGGGTTCTATGGGTTGATATGTTCCACCAAACAAGATAAAACCAGCAAATTCTAAATTTTGCGGATTAAACCAAAAATATTCAGGTGTGCGGAAAATATCTTGATAAATTTGTTTTTTTAACCCTTTATCAGTGGATGCAGTAGAGGGAGAAAGCAATTCTATAATGAGGTTGGGATATTTACCACCTTCCTCCCAGATTACCCAATTATTGCGATCGCGGTCTTCTGTATCCAGCACTAGGAAAAAATCTGGACCACGAAAATCTTTGGTTTTAATTTGCCGAGGACTGTAATAAATAGTCATGTTCCCGGCAGCAAAATAGTTGTTAATTTTATTTATATCTCGCCACCACCAATTGAGACATTGGATTAGTAGTAGCATTTGTTGTAGATGTAAAGATGATTCCAAAGGGGGTTCGTCACTTTCTAGATTACTTAGAGGAAATATTACATCTAAACCGGGTTCAATATTTTGGGTGACGGTCATAGCTGCAAGTTAGTGGGGGATCTATTTTTATGGTAACAGATCCAGGAATCTAAAATTCTCTACCTACTGTGCATCTGAGCCATCTGCGGAGAAATTGATTTCTTTTATCTCTTCTGTAATTTGTTTTACTGTTAAATTAAGTCAGCACGGGGTTTAAAGGTTTCTATTTCTCGCAATTTTTCATAAAGTTGTCTTTCTTCATCTGTCAAAGTTTTTGGTGTAACTATCTGAACTTCTACTAATTGATCACCACGTTGACCGTTTTCGCCGGGGTAGCCTTTATTACCAAGACGGAATCTTTGCCCAGACCTGACACCAGTAGGAATAGTCATTTTCACTGGACCATCAAGGGTAGGTGCTTCGACTTGTCCACCTAAAACTGCTTCACTGGGTGTCACAGGAACTTGACAAAAAATATTAGAACCTTCTAGCTTAAACAAAGGATGAGGATCAACGGTAATTTTTAAGTATAAATCACCACCACTAATTCCTTGATTTCGTAAGCGGATAGTTTGCCCTG
The DNA here is from genome assembly GCA_028658405.1 of Dolichospermum sp. ST_sed8. Classification (GTDB taxonomy): domain Bacteria; phylum Cyanobacteriota; class Cyanobacteriia; order Cyanobacteriales; family Nostocaceae; genus Dolichospermum. The sequence goes on from JAKOGY010000043.1 coordinate 8,566, forward strand.
TCACCATAGCAGGGGGCATAGTCACTTCGAGCGATCGCCCATCTTCTAAACGTATTCTTTCATTACCGCCTTGATAAGCTTTTTCTAGTGGTAAAGTTAATCTGGCTTCGATATCCCTGCGAGTGCTACGGGGTGGAGTATTGACTGTATATGCAACTTTAGTTCTGGGAGTGCGGAATGGGTCGCTAGTGCTGGTGTTTCCCGGACTATTTTTGGGTTCTTTGCGGTTGCTGACACCAATTACTTGATTAACAAAACTTTCAAAATCGTTAAATTGGCTGGGGTCTACTTCTTGACTAGAACGAGCGTTAGCACGGCTATCCCAACCTTTAGGCTTAGGAGTTTGTTTATTACCTGCAAAGCCGTTTTGTTGCCAATAGCGGCTAAATTGATCATATTGCGATCGCCTGCTAGAATCGGAAAGGATTTCATAAGCCTCACCAATGGTTTTAAATTTTTCCTCAGCTTCCTTATTCCCAGGATTAAGATCAGGGTGATATTGCCTAGCTAAACGCCGATAAACCTTTTTAATTTCTTCGCTCGTGGCATCTTTAGAAACTCCTAAAATCTCGTAATAATCTCGAAAATTTTGCAAATTTTGCATAATCTGTTATTTAAATGTTAGTTGTCAGTGGTCAGTTGTCAGTGGTCAGTTGTGCTTTTACTTATGACTGACCCTGCAAATATTGGGAAAGATTTTTGAATGTAGATTTCAGCCAGTTAATCTAAAATCCCAAATCGAATTATAACCAATCATCGTCATCATCCCAGTTGTCCTGGTAGCTGGGGCGTTTGCTACGAGTGGGACGACTTTCATAATTGGGAGAACGACTTTCCCTACCATAATCTCTACTAGAACCCCGGTTAGATGAATCTCGTTCTCGATAGTTATCTCTGTAAACATCCCGTTCTGGTTCTTTTTCTTTTTCACCCACAAAGATGTCACGGATAGCACCAAATAAATCTTCATCTTCATCCTCAGCATAATACTGACGGACTTCTCTATTCAGTTCATACAGAGCATCTTGCAAATCAGCATAAGCCTGATCAATACCGCGATCTTCGTCAGCTTGTAAACTTTCCCGTAAATTCCGGCAAATATTATCAATGCGTTGACGACGGTTACGGGCAAATTGCATTCCCATTTCTAATGCTACTTCTCGCAATTGTCGTTCTGCTTGTAATATCAACGCTTCTGCACGGGTACGTTTTTCAACCCGTTCTTTGCGTTCTCTGTCAACATTGGCGTATTTCTGAGCATCCTGAATCATGCGATTAACTTCTGACTCACTCAAAGTCGAAGCACCTTGAATAGTGATACTTTGTTCTCTGCCAGTTGTCCGATCTAGGGCTGTTACCTGTAAAATCCCGTTAGCATCAATATCAAAAGATACTTGCACTTGAGGAATACCCCTTGGTGCGGGAGGAATGCCATACAGTTTAAACCGTCCCAAGGACTTGTTATCTGAGGCCATGTCTCTTTCACCCTGAACCACATTAATTTCTACGCTGTTTTGGTTATTTTCAGAAGTAGAAAAGATGTCAGAACGACGAACAGGAATAGTTGTATTGCGGGGGATGAGTTTTTTCATCACACCACCGATGGTTTCTAAGCCCATAGATAGGGGTGTGACATCTAACAGGAGAATATCTTTAAGTTCACCAGCGAGAATGCTGCCCTGAATAGCTGCACCGACAGCGACGACTTCATCAGGATTGACGTTTTCACTAGGTTCAATGCCAATTAAATCTTGAACTAGCTGTTTCACCATAGGCATTCTGGTAGAACCACCAACTAGAACAACTTCTTCAATATCTACAGGAGAAAGTCCGGCATCTTTTAACGCCCGTTTGACTGGTGTTCTGATTCTACTTAGTAAGTCTACACATAAACCTTCAAATTGCGATCGCGTCAGGCGAGTTTCTAAGTGTTTGGGACCATCTTCTGTGGCAGTAATGAAAGGTAAATTAATATCTGTGACGCTGACGGCAGAAAGCTCAATTTTAGCCTTTTCTGCGGCTTCCATTAACCGTTGCAAAGCTTGGCGATCGCGTCTTAAGTCTACACCTTCTGCTTCTAAAAACTGTTCTGCTAACCAATCAACGACTTTTCTGTCAAAGTCATTACCACCGAGTTGGGTATCTCCACTAGTAGATTTAACCTCAAATACGCCGTCCCCTACTTCCAGAATTGATACATCAAAAGTCCCACCACCCAAGTCAAAGACCAGGATAGTTTCCATATCACCTCGATCTAATCCGTAAGCTAAAGATGCGGCTGTGGGTTCATTGAGAATCCGTAACACATCTAACCCAGCAATTCTGCCCGCATCACGGGTAGCTTGGCGTTGGGAATCATTAAAATAAGCCGGAACAGTAATTACAGCCCCGGTAACAGGTTCACCTAAATAACGACTAGCATCATCAGCTAATTTCTTCAACACCATTGCTGAAATTTCTTCTGGGGAAAATTCCTTATTCAGTCGAGGACAAGCAACTTTAATATTGCCAATTTCATCTTTACGGATAGTGTAAGGTACACGCTTAGAATCTGAGTTCAATTCGCCATACTTGCGCCCAATAAAGCGTTTTACCGCAAAAAAGGTGTTTTGGGGATTCAAGACGGTTTGCCGTCTGGCCATTTGCCCAACCACCCTTTCACCTTCTTTACTAAAACCAACCACGGAGGGGGTTGTTCGCATTCCTTCTGCATTGGCAATCACCACCGGCTTGCCACCCTCCATGACGGCGACTACTGAGTTGGTTGTACCCAAGTCGATGCCAACTACCTTGCCCATGCGTTACTCGTCTCCTGTTGCGTGTTTTATAAATTTATTATGGTAGAATAAGACTGCTTTTAGCTTGGCGCTAAATCAGGTCAACAATCCAATAATATAATAGTCATCATTAAATCAAGAATTATAGGCATTTTAGCAACGGTAGCGCTACTTGCTAAACTAGGATAGCATTTTAAGTCATTGGTCACTTGCTAGTGAAAAAGGTAAATAATAATCTTTATTATTGCCTACTCTCTTCCCACTAGAAGAATATAGATTAATTGAACCACGAAGGCGCGAAGGACACGAAGGAAGAAGGAAGAAGGAAGAAGGAAGAAGGAAGGGAGTATTACCTTTATTCATGTTGAACTTAAAACAACGGTTACAGAACCATCTTCAGGAAGTAGCGAGAGAACGCAATCCCTATATGGATAGTGCGGCGCATTTCTTTGTGCAAGAATACATTCGCCAGCAATTGGGACAATGGAGAAGTGTGGAAATCCACACCTTTGAAGTCAGAGGGAAAAGTTGTAAAAACCTGATTTTAAATTTACCTGGTTCAGTCGAAAACCAAAAGGCAGATTTACCACCTATTTTAATTGGCGCTCACTATGATGGTGTCCTGGGGACAGTTGCAGCGGATGATAATGCGACTGGTGTGGCGGTTTTATTAGAATTTGCCCGCAGTTTTGCCGAAAAACCCGCGAGATATCCTTTGCGGCTGGTGGCTTTTGATATGGAAGAATATGGATTACTGGGTAGTGGTGATTATGCAGCTTTGTTGCGCGAACAAAAGCAACCTCTTCGTTTAATGATCTCTTTGGAAATGTTGGGGTATCGAGATTCTACTCCTGGTTCTCAGAAATATCCGTTTCCTCTCCAATTCTTTTACCCAAATCGTGGTGATTTTATGGCTTTAATTGGCAATTTGCGGACTTTGGGGGATTTAATTAGTTTAAGTAAAAGTATTAACAAAGTTGGTATACCTAGTCAATGGCTACCTGCACTAAATCGCGGTTTATTAGTTCCCCAAACTCGCTTAAGTGATCATGCGCCTTTTTGGGATGAAGGTTATCCAGCAATTATGGTGACAGATACGGCATTTATGCGAAACCCTCATTATCACAAACCCAGTGATACTATTGCGACTTTGGATTTAGATTTTTTGATGGGTGTATGTGAGGGTTTGGAAATGGGAATTAGGGGGTTTTAAATTAATATTATTGTCAGAATCAGGATGTCCAGGATTTAAGGATTAACAGGATTAAAACTTCTTTTGTTAGACTATTCGGACATTTATGCCGGAAATAAGCGATTCCTAGGTCGTGCTTCGCTATCGCAATCAACGGATTTAAAGCATCAGGTTGATATAGATGTTAGGTTTCACCTAGTGTGTTAATTCTGTGCCTTTTGAGGAGGTAAAAATTCATCTAAAATCTCTGGTATTTCGGGTAAAACCCTATCCTACATGGACTTTGCGTTCAGATAAACACAAAATTTGCATGAACTAAAAACAGGGAAATTTCATCAAAATTAACATACTAGATTTCACCCAACTTTGATCTCCTTATTTATGCCTTGATCTTTGGTTATGCTTAAGTTTAAAATTTATCAAAATAGATTTTCCACGAGTTCCTGTGGGAACAGGATTTGGAAAATCTATTTTATCTTTTAAATCTGGTTTAACATTTTCAATAATGTACTCCCAAAATCTTTCATCATAAATATCTTCAACCAATACCGAAAGATAACAATTGTTCATAAAGGCATCTTCTACCATTCTTTCAGCCGATATTTGATATTTTTGATAATCTTTTTCTTTCATAATATTACTTTTTAAATTTTAATTTATTTAAATAAATATCATTAGGTTTAACTTTATAATACTCTCGCATTTCTTCCAGCAAGTTAATTTCATCCGTCTTTTCAGCTTTCCCCAACAAAGTGCTAAAAGTGATAATATCAGGATACAATTGCAGGTTTTCATTATTACTTATGTTTTGAATTAGTTCCAGTCCTTCTTCTACTTTTTTGACTTTTTTAATTAAAGTATTAAGTGTTATGTCATTAGGTTTAACATGAGATAATTTAGTATAAGTTTCTGCTTCTATTAAATCAAAAATATATTTTGCATCAGGATAATTATTAAGTTTAGAAATAATAGTAATAAATGTGATTACATCAGGATAAATCTGATTTTCTTGAAGAAAATTCAACAATTCAAGACATTCATCTTTTGTAAATGACGTATATGCGTTAATTTGACGATTGAATTGATAAAGTTTAGCAAATCCACTGCCTGAAAAATTTCTAAAATCACTTTTTATTTTTTGCACACGCCCTTCTGATTGTATAGTTTTTTCTATAATTGTAGTATTTTCTGTTACTAAGTTAACAGGAGATTGAATTTCTTCGATCCTTGTTGCTTTTTCAATCCAGCCTTGGTAAAAGATAGTTGGTGAATGGGTTGTGATAATAATTTGGCAATTAGGATTTATTTGTCTGATGTGTTTAATTAAACTCCTTTGCCAATCAATATGTAATGATATTTCTGGCTCATCCATTGATAATATATATTCTTTTCTATCTTGCAGTAATATTTTTAATAAAATAATCAGTATTTGTTTTTCACCAGATGAGAGATTTTTGGGTAATATTGGTGTCTGGATACCTGTTTTGATAAAGTGAAATTCCTTTTCATCAAATTTTTTATCTGTATGGCTAAATAGTTCATTTATGATGTCAATAAATATTTTTTTAGGCTCATATATAGCTTCGATTTTAGCTAATTTATGTAGTCTTGTTTCTGTATCATTTCCTTGAAATGCTTCTTCTACTTGATTTGATAAATCTCTTTGATAAGTAACAAATTCCAGTTTTAGCTGATCCAATTGGTAATCAAGTAATGTAAGGGTTGGATCTAAACTTTTTTCAACAACATCAAAAGTATTAATAAATGATGTATTTAATGTGTAATTTGTGCTTTCTCTATTTCCCGTTATACTTCTACTTTCACTATCAACTCTGATAACAATATCATTTTCTAATGCGATAATTATTTCATCAATAGGATCAAATAACCTAAAATTTAATTTACTGTCTTCAATCGGCAATACTGCTTCGTTAAGTATTTGTAGTATTGTTGATTTCCCCGAACCGTTTTTGCCAATCAAAATATTTACGTCTTCATTGAGTTCCCATGAAAAATTATTTCCCCACAAATTTTTAATTTCAATTTTTCGTATATACATGGTTTTTTGGTAATAAATTATTATTGTTATAAATTTTCTCTTTTATGATTATACTTGTTTAGTTTCAATAGTCAATGGCAACCCTATTTCTGCCCTAACCTGTAAGCAAGCAAAAATTGCATCTTGAATATTCTCTAAAGCCTTTTCTTTTGTCTCTCCCTGACTAATGCAACCAGGAATACTAGAACATTCAATAATCCAGACACCATCCTCGTCTCGATCAATTGTGACATTAAATTTCATCCTAGGTTGTAGTTGAGTAATATCTGTAGTTTAGCTTTTAAAATCTGGATTATTCAACTGAATTCGCACAATTATAATGAAAGATTATTGCAGATTTTCGTGCAAAGTTAATTGCGATCGCCTCATCTTTACTGAAGACAGTTAGTGATCGCTTTAACTGCTGCATCAACTCCATTCTCGCACGCAATCTTCTCTCCCAATATTTTAGCCTGCTGTTGGACTTCTGTTTTCAAAGCATAGGCGATTCCTTGGTCGCGCTTTGCGATCGCATCTCAAATCAACTATTTTTCTAAACTAAGACACTTTGAGCATATCATTATTTTCTTCACTTAATAACTTTTCAATATAGGACTCTAAATGTACTAATTTTACTACACTCAAGCGATGTAACTTCTCTAAAATTTCCATCTCTTTTTGCCACTGCTCGATAGAAATAATCTGCGACTCGGCGACTTCAATTGTCACATTTGGAACATTAAAACCTTCGAGACTATAGCCACTTTGCTCCAATTCGCCCATAGCGTAATGCTCTACAACAGTAGCAACAGAACCACGCTTCAGATTATAAATGGGTAGATCCTGTAACAAGACAACTTCAGAAAATAAAGGGAACTTTGGTTGCATATATTTACTCCCGATTACCAGATAGATTAGGAACAAGGGTGACAAACTTTGCCTGTTGATCGGTCAACATCCAGATAGTAGTAACTTCAATTTCTACTCCATTAACTCCTTTTAAAGTTGCATCAATTCTATACTTACTACCATAAATCGTTTCTTCTACAAATTTTGCAGGTTGCTTTAAAACTTGCAATCGCAGATCGATTTCTAGCTGTTGCCAATTTTCTAAGGTATACCCTCCTTTTTGAAGAAATTGTGATTTGTCATCTTTGGGTAAAAACACTAACAGATATTTCGTCAATTTTTCTTTGGCGATTACTGTGTTAGGAGGCAAAAGCATAATTTGTAGTACAAATCTTTATTGATTATAGCTTTAGTTGATTATCTTATGATGCTCTTTAGTGCGATTCCTAGGTCGTGCTTCGCTATCGCTATTTAAAAAGTCTTCAAAATTTCTGCGGCTGTCAATTTTAGGTTAGGAAAAGTAGTCGAAACAACTATCTGATTGCCTCGTAATTGCTGAATTTCATACTCTCCATTTACTAGTGTGCAGATAGAGAGGGTAGGTTGTTTGGACTTCCCAATATGTCGAACACCTCCCAATCCAGCGTAGTCAGCAATCCAATATTCGGGAATGCCCAGAGTCGCGTAGTCTTCAACTTTACGGGCATAATCATTTTGCCAGTTACTACTCACAACTTCCGCTACAAATTTAATTGAACTGCCTAATGTCAGAATTGACTGCTCACTCCAAATTGGTTCTTTAGTAAGCTCATGTTGATCAATAACTGCTACATCAGGTCGAAATGCAGTCATTCCCATGTTATCAGGGCGAATAAGTCCTCGCTGAAGCACAAACCAAGGCAATCCCATTTGGTCAATCTGGACGCATACCTTTGTGGTGATAAACGCTGCAACTTCTTCATGCAAGCCTGTTGGTTCAAATATATCTCCATCAATAAGTTCATAACGGTTATCGTCACAATAACAGACGAGAAACTCGTCAAAGCTAAGTGCTTTCTGTTGAATTGGTCGGTCAGTTGCGATTGCCATATATCAACTTAGCCCAATTAATACATTCATTATATCGAAATATATAATATTTTCACGTCGTGTTACCAGCGATTCCTAGGTCGCGCTTCGCTATCGGCTCTTAATGGATATAGTAACTAATGCTATAACTACTATATATCGCATTCTCACATAATTAAAGAGATGGAAGAACTTTTGACATTAAGGGAATTACTACTTAAAGGTGATATGAATGGAGCTTTGGCAATTGTTGACGAATTAGAAGAAATGAGCAGAGACGATAAAATCAACAACATTCGTAGTTATGCAGTAATTCTGCTCCTGCATCTCATCAAGCAAAAAGCAGAAAATCGCACTACGAAATCGTGGGAGCTATCAATTCGCAACTCTATCCGCGGTATCCAAACCAAAAACCAGCGCCGTAAAGCTGGCGGAACATACCTCAATACCGAGGAATTATGTTTAGCAATTTCTGAAGCTTATACAGAAGCAGTTGATCGCGCCTCCTCAGAGGTTGAGGAAGGACGCTATGAACCCCATGAGTTAGCCAAACTAGTTAATCGTGAAGAGATATGCGATCGCGCCATGATCTTAATCTCTACAAATCTAGAAATTTGATCACAATAGATTTTCGCGCCTTCTCCTACTCGTAACCTTAGTTGATCTTTGGTTCCTTTGGTTTCTCGAATCAGATAGAGTTTTCGCTCATCTTCAGAAACTTGTTTAACGATCGCCAGCAATGCGCTCATACTTGATACCGTTCACCATGAACTCTTGCATTGTGAAGCGGATTGCTCGTGTTGCCAGATCAAGAAACAGTTGAGGATTGATAAATATATCTGACAAGCGATCGGATTTTAGTAAAATATTGGCTAGAGTATCGCGGGTTAGCTCGGTTTCTCGTTGCAAATAGCTAATTAAATCGGGAATATGGGAAATTATGGATTCTGTTTTGCTACTGGTGACGGACAAAAGCTGTGAAGTAACTCCCGTATTTACGTAACTTAAAGCAACTTTTTCTAAACAGATTTGTGGGGCGGTAATGGCAGACATTTTATAAATTTCTGCTGCTGCTTTATCAATTAATTTTTGGGTATTGTATTCAACAGAATAACGAGTTTTATGTTTAATCTGTTCCCAGAGTTCCAGAAAATCAGTGTTTTCTCTCCACTTGGGAATCAGGTTTGCTTTTTGGCGATCGCGGTTATTTTTAATTCTTCCCTCAAATTTCACCCCACAATCTTCTTCAATTTCGGTTTGCAAAGCCCGGGCAAAATCGGCATAACTTTCATTGGCTATAACTGTTAAGCGATTGATTGTTGGATCAAAAACACGAATCCCAGTTGCATCTACAGGTAAGCGCAATCCTCGTCCAATGGTTTGTCGTCTTTCGACTTTTGATTGTAGTTCAGGCAACATACATATCTGAAAAACATTGGGATTATCCCAACCTTCTTTTAATGCTGAATGACTGAAGATAAAACGAAGTGGCTCTGTTAGCGACAATAGCCGTTCTTTATCCTTCATAATTAACTGATATGCTGAATCATCTGCTACTGTTGCACCATTGGTATCTTTGGCGTTGCCCTGTGGATCTTGAGCAAAGTAACCATTATGGATGTCCTCAACCGCAGGCAAATTAAGATCTTGATAACGCGGTAGTTGGGATAATTCTTGATAGATTTCGATAAACCATTGGCGAATCTTGCCATCTGTAGCAGCATAATTAGCAACACGATCAATAAAAAATAGGGAAAGAACTTTCATGGGGCGATCGGGAAGTTGTCTTTTTACAGCCAGCTCTTTATCTAAATGTTCTTTAATCGTTTCTCTGATCTGTGCCTTCATCAAATCATCACCTTTCATACTGTGCGGAATTTAATATCGTGGTCACGCATTTGTAGTTGAGTATTTGTCTTGAGTTGATCGTTACCTCGGAATGAGGAATCTAAGCTAATGAATTGTTTAGGATTGGGTTGATAGGTGAGAATTTGTCTAACGGTTTCTTCTAAAATCTCGGATTCCAAACAGAGAAATAGTTCCCGATCTTCAATGGCATAAATTTCCTGTCCAGCAATGTCTAGCGTTTCCACTTTTGCCGTTAATGAGAATCCAGCTTTGAGCAAGATTTCGTACAGCATTCCTAGTTTAGTTGTACCGGGACGAATATTGTCTGCAAACTCACGGAGTAAAAGTTCCAATTGTTCTGTATCTTTGGGGGCTGTACCATCCCAGATTTTGAAATTACTTTCAGTGAGTTTAAAGACTTTGAAACCTCGATCTTGTTGGGCTGAACCATTTAGATCGAGTTTACCGTTTTCTTCTTCATTGATTTTGTTAATTGCTCGTCTGATACGTTCTTTGCCAATATCGGCGATCGTTTTATACCCTGCTTTAAAAGCTTCTGAGTTTTCGTCACAAGCTTCCGGGAGTTGAACCATAATAAATTTACGATTATTGTTATCCTCTTTGTTAAGTTCTAAAACAGCATGAGCAGTTGTGCTAGAACCAGCAAAAAAATCAAGAATAATATCTTTTGTATTTATCCCCGTCTCTAAAAAATGTTTAATTATCTGTGATGGCTTTGAATTATCAAAAATATTTTTATTAAAAAAGTTGAGAATTTCTTTACTACCATCACTTGTTGTTCCATATTCTAGCAATATTGATCTTGGTTTTTTGCCAATAGGTTGTCTTTGTTTGAATTGAACACTCCAACTTCCATTAATATTTATTATTCTAATTTCTCCTTTTTGTAAATCATCTTTAAATCTTTGTTCAGAACGTAACCAACTAATTTTATTTCCTGATTCATCATATTCTAAAATAACCCCATCAGGACAAGTAATAGGATAATACTGTTTTCCTGATTTTCGCTTGAATGTATCCCAAAAAAAATTACCTTGTTCATCTTCTTCTTTATATCTTTTTAAATATTCTTGTGAGTAATTATGATATAAATTAGGTAAATTAATTTTTGATTTACTAAATAATAAAATATATTCATGTTCAGTTGCTGTATGAACTGAATCATTACCTCCACCTTTTTTCTTTTGCCAAATAAACGACTCAATAAAATTCTCCTCTCCAAAAATATCATCACATAACTTTCTTAAATTACTCACCTCATTATCATCAATACTAATAAAAATAACCCCATCATCTCTTAGCAAATTTCTCGCTAAAAACAAACGAGGATACATCATATTCAACCACTTAGAATGAAACCGTCCATCTGTTTCTGTATTCGTGGTTAACTTAATGCCCTCGCCATTTTTTTGCCCCGAATAGCGCAAATAATCCTCTAACCCTTCCCGAAAGTTATCAGGATAGATAAATTCCTTCCCCGTGTTGTAGGGCGGATCAATATAAATCATCTTGATCTGGTTGTAATAGCTCTTTTGCAACAACTTCAACACTTCCAGATTGTCACCCTCAATAAAAATATTCTCCGTTGTCTCAAAATTAACCGACTCTTCTGGTACAGGGTTTAGCGTCCCCACACTTTGCGCTTGCAGATTCCGAATTGCCTCACTCTTTCCTGCCCAAGACAATCCGTAGCGTTCTCGCCCCTGGTCAACGGATTCTCCCAACGCCTGCTTCAGTCGCTCAAAATCAACCTTGCCCTCAGCAAAAATCCCTGGAAAGAGTTCCCGCAGGGCTGCGAGTTTATCTGCCAGAACATCTTGAGAAGTTAACGGTAGCCTATCTTCAGTCATCGCCTTAGAGCAATTGCTTTCTAAACTCTAGATTATACCTTGGTTCTTTCCCAAGATGGCGATCGCCTACTTGCTTTAAACATTGCCATAAACAGGAATAGCAGCACCACGCACATCCTTAGCAGCTTCTGAGGCCAAAAAGCAGATCACTTGGGCGATAGATTCCGGTTTTACCCATTTATCAGCGTTTTCTGCACCCGCAGTTTCTCTATTTGTGGAGGTATCAATAATACTGGGGAGGACAGTATTAGCAGTAATATTAGTATTTTTGGTTTCATCAGCGATTGCTTTTGTTAAGGCTATCACACCAGCTTTAGCCGCAGAATAAGCCGCCAATTTCCCCGCAGGTTCAACACCACCGCGAGAACTTACAGTCACAATCCGCCCATAGCCGTTTTCTAACATACTTCTGAGGCTATATTTGCAAGCTAAAAAAGTTGTATTTAAGTTTACATCTATTTGTTGTTTCCAATCATAAAAGCTGTATTCGTGGGTTTTTCCCATAGAAAAACCGCCGACTAAATGAATTAAAACATCCACCTTTGTCATGCGGCTGATCAGTTTTTCTACTGATGCTTCATCTTCTAAATTAGCAGGAATAAAATTAATTCTGGCCAAATCCGCAGGTGAGATAATTCCCTTGAGACGTTCTACATCTTTGGGATTGCGATAAGGAATAGTCACCTCTGCACCTTGGGCTATAACTGCGGGTGTTACACCTAAACCCAGTCCCCCTGTGCCACCTGTGAGTAAAACTTGTTTGCCTTTCATAAAAGCTCCTTGGATCTTCTTCTTTCAAGATAGCGCGGATTTTTCAGAATCAATTTGATTATTTACCTTCCTTTTTCCTGTTCCCTTCCGTAATAGAGACGCGGAATTTCGCATCTCTAATTAAAGAAACTATTTAAAGCTGTGGTTGTAGATGTTGTACTAACTGTGCAGCTTGCATGACACCTTCAATTTTATCTACGGGCTGTCCTTGTTTAAATAGTACCAAAGTTGGTAAGGCGGAAATGCCATATTGACTTGCCAATTCTGTATACTTTTCTGTATCAATCTTGACAATTCGTAAACGGTCTTTCAATTGAAGATTAACTTGTTCTAAAATAGGTGTCATCATTTGACAAGGACCACACCAGTCAGCATAAAAATCTACTAATACGGGTACATCTGAGCCGGAAAGCATTTCTTCAAAGCTGTTGAATTGTTTTTTGGTTGTCATAACACACCAATTTTTAATTAATTGTTTGTTTTAATATTAGTTCTTAGAATATGGAATTTGTATATGTTTATATTTTTTATAGATCCCCGACTTCTCGAAGAAGTCGGGGATCTGGGTATTAGTCCTTACATAGTCAAAGATTGGGGATTAGTTTCAATCAACTTAGCGAAGTCTTGCAAGAATCCGGCGGCATCAGCACCATAAATAATGCGATGATCACAGGTAATAGTAACTTGCATTTGTTGACGCACACCAAATAATCCGTCGTCTGTAGCAACTACTTGGGGACGAGATGCACCAATGGCTAAAATAGAACCTTGTCCAGGCGGTAAAATGGCATCAAAGGTATCTACACCAAACATTCCTAAGTTGGAAAGGGTAAAAGTACCGCTGTTGTATTCTACTGGTTGTAGTTGTTTAGCTCTAGCGCGTTCTACTAAAGATTTCCAGTTGCGAGATAAAGAGTAAATATCAACTGCATCTGCATTCTGTAAAACTGGTGTAATTAAACCACCATCACCCATAGCTACGGCTACAGCTACGTTGATATTAGCGTGATTAACAACTCCCTGATCTGAGTAGCTGGCATTGAGGATGGGGTGCTTTTGCAATGTTACGGCTACTGCTTTGGCTAGTAGCGCGGTCATTGTTACACCTTTGGACTTAATTTGTTTGTAAAGTTTATCGAGTCCATCTGTGCTAATTGTGTAACTAACACGGAATACAGGTACAGATAGACTGGCTACCATGCCCCGAACTACAGCATTTTGTAAGGTGGTAAATGGTACAGTTTGACCAGGAACAGCGGGACTAACTACTGGTGCGGGTGCGGCTACTGGTGCAGGTGCAGGTGCAGGTGTAGATGTAGGTACTGGTACTGGTACTGGTGCAAGTGTAGTTATTGGTACAGAGGTAATAAGGGTCTGAACTTTACCGACTGCAACTTCTACATCTTCAGCGACAATACGACCGTAGGGACCACTACCTTGCAGGGTATTTAAATCAACTTTGAGTTCTTTGGCTAATTTGCGGGCGCGGGGTGAAACTACGACTCTGCCGGGTTGATGGTTAGAACCATTTTGAGATGTGGTGGCGGGGGCAGCAACTGCGGCAGCAGCGACAGGTACAGGGGCAGGTGTGGAGGGGGCAGCAGTGCCATCTGCGAAGGCTTTGGACTTGGCTGTGGCGATTTCTGCTTCTGTTTCGACAATATAAGCGATCGCTGCGCCAACTGGGGCGGTTTCACCAGCGGGAACAATGATATGGGCTAGATATCCTTCATAGAAGGTTTCTACATCCATATCAGCCTTATCTGATTCGACAACCACCACCGTTTCGCCTTTCTCCACTTTATCTCCAGGTGACTTGACCCAGGAGACAATTTTGCCTTCGGTCATGGTGGAACTCAGCGCCGGCATAAATACTTCGTTAATGCTCATGATATGGTGGTTTCAGAATCAATAATATATGGACTTCAATCTACGAATTTTAACAGTTTTGTGATCAACTGGGTGATTTTTCAGAAAAATCAGATGATTGATAACTATCTGTTTTTTTGGACAAAACACAACAGCTTACTTAATTGTCAGCAGTTTTGGGGAATTGAATATATTTTTACGAGAAGATAGTTCTTCCTTATCGGTTTCATGATAACAAATTCAAAATCGTTTGTCAACCCCCTAATACTCTATTTTTGCGCTGGTTATTTTGGAGAACTCCATAGAATGATTGATTCTGTTTTCATGTCATTCCCCTGAAGCTTGTCCCCGTGAAAACGGGGAAGGGGAATCCAGAAATTATTTATGTTCCATAAGACAATCTGGATTCCCGCTTTTGCGGGAATGACATTGAAAATGGTTTGTGGAAATTTTCACGCTTACTATGGGATAGCGAAGCGCTGCTGCAAGCAGTTCATGTTTTTTGTGGAGTTCTCTAACTCATTGACTGATAACAGTAGATGTGATAGAATCTAAATAATTCTAGAATTTAAGTATAACTAAACGACGTAAAAACTTAACTTATTTGGTTGAGTGCGTAGTCATACCTAACGGTATTGCAGTTTAGGAAAGCTAAATTTGGTGAAAGATGAAATGCAAAAATCGAGTACGGTAGGGATACGGTCATTAACGCTTTAGGAGAATCGACCTCTGTTTTTGTTGGAGTAATCCAGCAATTGTAAGTTGGCTCATTGATTAAAGAATCTCAGCGTCTAAAGACGGTGAGAGTGTCAACAAGCTGGGAGTTTTGCTTGTGAATCTTGGTCAGTGGATAGGCTTAATTGCTTTAGTTATA
Organism: Dolichospermum sp. ST_sed8; assembly: GCA_028658405.1. Classification (GTDB taxonomy): domain Bacteria; phylum Cyanobacteriota; class Cyanobacteriia; order Cyanobacteriales; family Nostocaceae; genus Dolichospermum. Next base: position 23,723 of record JAKOGY010000043.1, read on the forward strand.
TCTTTATATATATTGTGGCAACTTAGGGACGTTTTGTTACTAATATTTGCTGCTGTTGTTTTAGCAACGACTTTAAATCGTCTCGCGCGACGCTTCCAAAGCTTAGGAATTAGACGGGGATTAGCAGTTGTATTAGCTGTGGGGATTTTCTTTGCGGGTGTTGTCTGTTTTTTCTGGTTAATTGTTCCACCTTTTGTCCAGCAATTTCATGAACTCACTTTTAGAGTTCCCCAAGGATTTCAGCGTTTTAATAGTTGGATTGATCATCAAAGAACTAATATTCCCCCACAATTATTACCTTATATACCCGATTTAAATAGTTTGCTTGCACAAGCACAACCGCTATTTAATCGCCTATTAGGTAACTCTTTCGCTTTTGTTTCTGGATCGTTAGAAGTAGTTCTCAAGATTTTATTAGTCCTGGTTTTAACAGGAATGTTTTTAGTTGACCCTGATGCTTATCAAAAAGTATTTGTTCGCATATTTCCCTCCTTTTATCGGCGGCGAGTAGGGGGAATTTTGCAGCAATGCGAAGTTTCTTTAGAGGGATGGGTAACAGGGGCAGCAATTGGGGTTTTTGTAGTAGGTTTGATGAGTTTAGTGGGCTTATCAATTTTAGGGGTAAAAGCAGCACTGGCTTTGGGAGTATTAGCAGGATTTATGAATTTAATCCCTAATTTGGGTCCAACTATGAGTGTAGTACCAGCAATGGCGATCGCTCTTTTGGATAATCCCTGGAAAGCCCTAGCTGTATTCATTCTTTACTTTTTTATTCAACAGTGTGAGAGCAATTTCATCACACCTGTAGTTATGGCACAGCAAGTATCTTTATTACCAGCAGTTACTTTAATTTCTCAGTTATTTTTTGTGACATTTTTCGGATTTCTAGGATTATTTTTAGCACTCCCCCTTACCGTTGTTGCGAAAATTTGGGTACAAGAAATTCTGATTAAAGATGTATTAGATCAATGGCATAACCATGGGAAAGATCATAGAGAATTAGTGATAGTTGAGGAATATTCTGATATCAATAACGGTGATATTCAAGAAATTCCTCTTCAAGAATAATATCCTCGACTGCTTGAAGAAATCGGGAATCTAGATCAACCAAAACCGGGAATTAGGCGTTTCAAGGCCCGACCGACTACATCGCCATAGCTTAACTCTCCAGAAAGGACTTTACCCATGATTTGAACACCAGCGGGATGTTTAACACCAACTTTGTAGCCAATAGCAGGGAAGCGATAAAATGCTCCTGCTAGTTTTTGCGACCAAGCCATATCATTACCCCATTGTTCATTAATGGCATCAGTATAGTTTGCTACAGCGTTAATGTTGCCAGTTAAAGCATCATTAATAGATGCTGCTGCGAGAACACCGCTAAAAATAGAGGGACGAATACCTTCGGCGGTAAAGGGGTCAACTACACAAGCAGCTTCACCCGCTAAAACGGCATTTTGGGTATGTAACTTTTGATTACCATCCCATAGGCAGATGGCGTGACCATATTGCTTACTATTGTTAATATCTAAATCAAAAGATTTGGCATATTCATCCAAAATTTTCTTAAAGTCTTGGGGTTTGTTACCAATAAATGTTCCCACTCCGATAGAATAACCATCAGCTTTGGGGAAGTTCCAAAGATAACCATTTTTAATTAAACCAAACTCGAAATGAGCCAGATTTTTATTGGGGACATCAGTAATAACTTCGACTTCTAATGCTCCAGCTAGACGACGTTTACGGTCTTTAAAGCCCAGCCATTTAGCCATTGGACCCTTTACACCGTCAGCGGCGATGAGGTAACGACCTGTGACTGTTCCTGTGGCTGTAGTAACTTGCCAATAATCGGTTTTAAATTCGATACCTTTGACTTCTGTATTATCTTGTAATTCAGCCCCTTGGTTTTGAGCTTGCTGCACTAAGAAATGGTCAAAGACTTCTCTCCGCACCATCCAAATGGGTTCTTTAGTACCGATTTTAGCTTCTACGACATCTTCTAATTTCCACGTAAAGCGCGAAGTGTCTACTTTGGCGGAGATGGCGGGGCTAAAGTCAAAATCGAACCACTGAGCGATTGCCGATGATACACCACCACCACAAGGCTTATATCTGGGCAGGGAGTCTTTTTCCAAGACTAAGACCGAGCGCCCTTTCTTGGCTAGATGATATGCTGCTGTTCCACCAGCAGGTCCTGCACCGACAATTATACAATCGTACATAATGATGATTTTTAGGTTAATTCAGGGGATTTTCCCGGATTTATAAGAGTTTATAGCAGGGAACAGGAAAGAGGGAAAGCGAGGGGCAAAGAGAAATAATTATCCTCTTGCCTTTTGCCTTTTGCCTCTTGGTTTTGATCAACTTAGACGGTTGATATCTCTTTTTCCTTTTCTACTAACAAGTGGTCGATTTTCTCAGTGTGCTTGTTAGTCAGTTTTTGGAGTTTGTCCTGTTGATCTCGTGATTCATCTTCGGAGATTTCCGCACTTTTTTCCTGTTTGCGAATGGACTCGATAGCATCCCGGCGGATATTGCGAATTGCTACGCGACCTTCTTCTGCATACTTAGCCGCAAGTTTGACAAATTGCTTCCGGCGATCGCTGGTTAATGGCGGAATATTCAACCGAATCACAACACCGTCGTTACTGGGAGTTAAGCCCACATCCGACAGAGAGAGAGCTTTTTCAATAATGTTCAAGCTGCCCTTATCGTAGGGCTGAATCAGGATGGTTGAAGAATCTGGCGTGCTAATGTTTGCCAGGGATTTTAAGGCTGTTGGTGTACCGTAATACTCCACTTGGACCTTATCTAATAAACTCGCATTGGCGCGACCAGTACGAATTGTATTAAAAGCGCGTTGAGTAGACTCAACGGTTTTTTCCATCGTCTCTTGAGCTTCAGCTAATTTCACAAGAACCTCCCACAAGGGTGCCAATAGATTCTCCCATAATTGCCCGGTGGATGTTACCTCGCACCGTGAGGTCAAATACTAGAATAGGGAGATTATTTTCTTTACATAGAGCAATTGCGGTACTATCCATGACTCGCAAATCTTTAGCCAAAACGTGGGCGTAGGTAAGAGTAGTAAAACGCTTGGCATCAGGATAAAGTTTAGGGTCAGCATCGTAAATGCCGTCTACTTTGGTAGCTTTAAAAATCACGTCAGCTTCAATTTCTGCGGCTCTTAAGGCCGCAGTGGTATCTGTGGTAAAGAAAGGATTACCTGAACCAGCACCAAAAATTACCACCCGCCCTTTTTCAAGATGACGGATAGCACGACGGCGAATATATGGTTCTGCTAGTTCTTGCATAGCTATGGCAGTTTGAACCCTGGTTTGGATTCCCATCCGTTCTAGGGAATCTTGCAGGGTCATGGCGTTCATGACTGTGGCAATCATGCCGATATAGTCGGCGGTTGCCCGATCCATACCTGCTGATGCGGCTTTAATGCCTCGAAAAATATTGCCACCACCAACGACGATAGCTACTTGCACACCAGTGGCTATCACCTCTCCTATTTCCTTGGCTATTTCCTCGACCACCTCTGGGTCAATGCCATAGCCTAAGTTGCCCATTAAGGCTTCACCGCTCAGTTTAAGTAAAACCCGTCGGTAATTCGTTCCCATGAAGTTCCGCTTTCTCAAAAAAGTTGCAATTGCCTCCAATTTAAGATAGCAGTAGAGTGACAATCTGTGTCTAGTTAGATTGTCTGCCATCTAAATACAGTAAGTAGTGGGACAAAATTAAATTCACTCGTGGAGACAGGGAACAGGGAACAGAAAAATAAGTTATTAGGACTGACGCACTTTACAAATTAATCATGGTATATTTTTACCGATAAGTGAACCGTGAGTTAGGGGTTTAGTAATGCTCACAGGTGTTAACTTCAGCCAGAAATCACTTATCTGTCAGCTTCCAC
>JAKOGY010000435.1 GCA_028658405.1 Dolichospermum sp. ST_sed8
GGGATACACAAATAACGTAGTTAACCAAGGTCAAACAACGTCAATTGCTTATAGTTCGCTCTCTGATTGACCTTGTTCGCAAGTTTGCTTTTAGGTTCTAGAGTCTGGGGCTTATCCTTGCCCGGTTTCGCTTCAGTCTCCACTATTAGGGATTCCCGAAACTTCTGAGTTCGTTCTAGTAATATTACTTTTACGTTTGAATGTTTCATGTAACGAGTGATTTCAACGTCACCCATTCTTACTAGAACGTTATCAGCAGCGTTAGTATCTGAGTGCATCACGACCCCATCATGTCCGGTAAACTTGTCACCATTTCTAGTCCCCGTTAAGGTACTAAATCTGGAGTCAAGTTGTGACGTATACGCACAATTAACACTAACAACCGTGCAACCTACACGGGTTGAAACTTGTTTGAGGGCATCCGCAACTATCCCCTTGCACCATGAAGAAACATTTCTCTTCATGCGCTTTCTCATGGGCTTTTTGCCTTTTATTTGCTCCGTCAAATCTTCAAAAGCTACCTTGATCGCATCTGTCATCAAGTCATGCGTAGCTGTAAAAACTATTGTTTGAATCCTACCTTTAAAGGATGTTTCCCGATTGTCCCACTTGATTCTACCAAGATTATTCCGTTTAATTCTATCAGCCTTAGCACCATTTCCTTTAGCTGTAGACTTGTTAAAAACTGACTTGATTTTATTACGTTTAACTTGTTTCGCTGTTCTGTAATCGGTTTCTTGAGTTTGGATTTTACCAAAGTCATTACCTAAAAATCTAGCGCCATCGTTAGAAGATGTGGCATAAACTTCGGTGTAACCTCTATCACATCCAATTATTTTACCCTCGGTCTTTTTTTCAGCTTTTTGGATGTCAGTTGTGTAATGTATTTGCCATCTACTATTACGCTTAATTAGCCTTATCTGACACTTGATTTCTGTTGGTAAAGTCGTTGGTAGTTTGAGAGTTTTACATGGAGTTAAACCTCCAAAACGCAACCACACCACACCTTTATCATCTGTTTTAGTATCATAAGCCTTTACAATAATTTGGTTACAAACTTTCGTGTGTCCTCGATACCAAAACTTTCTAACTAAGGTGCAAAGTTTGGGATGTTCCAACCATTCCCGACTTTCTAAGGTAAGTTGTAAAACTCCTTTTTTAGCCTGAAAAGACTGGAACGATTGCCCCAAAGATTTTATCACCTTCTCAACACAAGCAGCCTGAACTAAATGAATATCATCAATTACGTCATAGAGAGTCGCTTCCCATAACTTAGCAGGTAATTGATATTTGTCTTTTAAGGTGCGTAGCTGTTTGTCAATCTCAAATTTAGAAACACCCCAGGCTTTCAACGACCCGAACTCGTTCCACAGGTCAGAGCGTAGTTTACCCAAGCTCAAAGCGATCAAATCAAGCTCGTTAGATTTCCAGTTATTTAGTTTTTCAGTTCCTAAAATAGCGATTCTCGTAACGGTTAACTGATTCTTTACCTTGAGTTTCATGAGTTTGGCTTACTACGTCTTTTACTACTATACACCCATTGACTCGTATTGACTACTATTTGTTTCATGAATATTTTGCTCTTCGGCTATTTTTTTCTTGTAAGCCCGAAGGAAGTAAAGTTTGGAGGAAAAGCAGTGCATGATAGCCATAAAGTCCTGCATTAACTCTTCGTGTGGTGATAACTTGGCATTGTTTACCACAACAATTTTGCAGCTGTGAAGGTTGCAAAACCACTCAACGAACTCAAATCCAAATCTGCATAATCTGTCTTTATGCCCTACGACAATTTCAGAGATTTGATTCTCTGCAACTTGAGTCATTAATTTAAGAAAGTTTTTCCGCTTCCAATTCATGCCACTAGCCACATCCTTGACGACTCGACATCCTGGGTAGGTTTTACCTAAAAATTCTATTTGTGTGTCAAGGTCTAACAACTGGGTTTTTGTGCTGACACGGGCGTAAAGAACCCGCTCTTTATCCGTTGAGACTGTTTTTATAAACGCTGATTCTGGATATCTTCGATGTCCACCAGGGGAACGGATACATTCTATTTTCCCTAAGTCAGCCCATTCTGCCGTCGTCTTAGGGTGATAGCCGAACTGTTTATAAACTTGTTCTGGGGTTAGGTATTTCATCTTTCGGTTAAATACGATTAACCCCAGTATACTACGTTATTTTGAGATTAGAGAGTGTGGC
>JAKOGY010000436.1 GCA_028658405.1 Dolichospermum sp. ST_sed8
CTGTGATTTGTTTGATTCGTTTGATTTAGATGATTCTGTCGGAACTGTGATTTGTTTGATTCGTTTGATTTAGATGATTCTGTCGGAACTGTGATTTGTTTGATTTATTTGATTTAGATGATTAAACCCAGAATATCGGGATAGATTGTATGATAAATATAGTCTGTAAAGAAATGTAAATATTGTGATGCTGCAAGATAAAGTTATTGTCATTGTCGGTGCTACTGGTGGTATTGGTGCTACCTTAACTCGTCAATTAGCTTCCACTGGTGCGCGGTTGGTACTTGTAGCTAGAGACGCAGCAAACTTAGCCGCATTAGCAAATGAGTTACCAGGAGATGTTCTGACAGTTCCCACGGATATTACTCAACCTCAACAGGTAGAAACGTTAATTCAAACGACAATAGCCCAATTTGGACAAATTGATGTCTTAGTAAATACAGCCGGAGCGGGTATTCTCAAGGCATACAACAACATCGAACCGACAGATTTAGATGCAATGCTGGATCTGAATTTAAAAGGCTGTTTTTACACCACCCAAGCAGCAGCTAAAGAAATGCAGAAACGTAAATCTGGTCATATTTGTAATGTTGTCGGTATTCTTGGTAAACATTCTATGCCAATGGCTGCGGCTTATTCTGCTTCTAAATTTGGTGTTGTGGGTTTTAGTAAGTGTATGGCAGAAGAACTGAAACGCTTTGGTGTGAAAATTACGCTTTTTTACTTTGGTGGGATAGATTCTCCTTTTTGGGATAAAGTAAATTTAAAGGTAGATCGGACTAAAATGCTTAGTTGTGAAACTGCTGCAAATGCTATTTTTTATGCTTTATCTGCTGAACCCCAAGCTATACCGATGGAAATTAATATTCAACCTGAGAGTCATTTATTTTTTTAGTATGTGATAGATAAAGATGATAGTAAATACAAGATTTTAAATGAATTATGCTGCAAATTGATCACGTTCACTTCTATGTCGAAGATGCCCAAAGGTGGCGAGATTGGTTTGTATATTGTCTTGGTTTCCAAACAGTAAATGATGGCATTTTTCCAATTCTTTTTGATCATCAAAAATCCTTACATACTTGTACAGAAGTGGTGAAAAGTGGATCTGTCTACTTTTTACTTTCTTCTCCCATTTTACCTACTAGCCCTGTGGCTGAATTTTTGCGTCAACATCCTCCTGGTGTAGCTGATATAGCTTTTGCTGTTGATGATGTAGAAGCATTAACAGCAAGGGCCATAACCAATGGGGCAACAATTCTCCAACCTGTTCAAGATGCTGGATTTTGTCAGTATGCTAAAATTGCTGCTTGGGGTAGTTTGAATCATACATTAATTACTAGAAATAAAGCAAAAATAAAAGAGGTCGAAAATATTTTCGATCATTCTATTACTGCTATTGATCATCTAGTTTTAAATGTAGGAGTTGGTGAGTTAGAAATGGCTGTCAACTGGTATCAAAAAATCTTTGATTTTCAACCTCAACAAACTTTTAATATTAAAACTGATCGCTCTGGTTTGCACAGTCAGGTAATGATTTCTCCTCATGGCCATGTCCAATTACCAATTAATGAACCAGCTTCACCTAGTTCGCAAATTCAGGAGTTTCTAGATGTGAATAGAGGCGCGGGAATCCAACATATTGCTTTATTAATACCCAATCTTGTGGATGCTATCTCTCGGTTTCGGGCTGCTGGTTTATCCTTTCTTTCTATTCCCCAAAATTATTATTCCCAGTTACAACAACGATATAAATTTTCCCTCTCACCTCAAGAGTTACAAGCGATCGCTGATCAAGAAATTCTGGTAGACTGGCATGAAGATGCTCATCCAGGGCAGTTATTACTGCAAATTTTCAGTCAACCAATTTTCTCAAAACCAACTTTTTTCTTTGAATTTATTGAACGTCGTTCTCTGGCTCAAGGTTTTGGGGAAGGTAACTTTATGGCTTTATTTCAAGCCATTGAACGCGAACAAATTAAACGTGGTTTTGTTAGTAGTTAGTAGACTCATGTTTCTACAGGAGATTTTGTTAAGGCTACTTTGCACAAAGATCGTAAAAACATAACTTCTGGAAGCTATGTAAGTCGTGTTAAAACTCCCACAGAAAACGGATGTGAGATTGTTATCAATGGTTTTAGAGTTGAATTTTCAACAATGAAAGATATTACTAAGGTTCATTGTAGTGACGGATATAG
>JAKOGY010000437.1 GCA_028658405.1 Dolichospermum sp. ST_sed8
AATCCATCTTTCAGGTTTACCATGAGGATTTTGAGCCAAATTTGCGCCCATTGAAAATAGTTTTAAAACTTCTTGATTTTTTGAATCTGCTTTTATCCAATCTATAACTTGTTGGTCAGTAATAATAAAACCTTCACCCACAGGAATTACACCCTGAAAACATTTATTAAGATTGGCTTGTAACCGCACAGCTTGAGAAACATCAATACTAGATTTCAGTGCAGAATTGATTTGTGTAACTATTTGATCATCTAAATAATACTTTTGTGGTTTATCCTTACACCAATTAACAATACTAACATGAACTTTTGCAGCACCAGACCAAGGTTGTGTAGAAACAGCTTCATGAATATGACCACCATTTTGAGTAATATAATCTAAAGCTGCAATTCTGCTTTTACCTTGACTTATGGAATTAGTCGCAACTAAACCAACTCTACCTTTTTCATCAATCTTATCATGAGCTAATCGAAACCAATAAGCACAAAAATCTACATCTTTAACTTTCGGAAAATGTTGAAAAATTTTATCTACATATTCATCATTTAAGTTAGTTCTAATATGTTTACCACCCAAAAAAGGCGGATTTCCTATTATTGCATCAGCTTTTGGCCATTCACTAAATAAAGCATCTTGACAAACAATATTATTATCTAAAGTATCCAAAGGTAAAGCAGGCTCAGTTAACTGTAAATTATCAATCGCAATTTTTCGCGCAATCATCAAAGTTACCCTGGCTAACTCTACCGCAAAAGGGTTTGTATCCATACCATAAAATTGTAATGGTGTTACTAAACCCATTTGCATTTGTTTATCTTTTGATTTACTCAAAGATTGGATTTTTGCTAAGAGATTTCTTTCAATTTCTTTCAATTCCTGATATGCTATATAAAGAAAATTACCAGAACCACAAGCAGGATCTAAAACTCGATAACTTTGTAATTCTATTTGCAGTGATGAAAGTTCTTTAACTGTATTTGCTGTTTCTATCCTATCTTCCCAATAACGGCTAATGGTGGGGCGGACAATTTTCATAATATCCACTTCAGAAGTATAATGAATTCCCCTCGCGTGACGTTCTTTTTTATCTACCGTTCCTTCAAATAAATTACCAAAAATAGCCGGACGGACTTTACTCCAATTTTCTCGCGCTGATACATCTAAAAAATTTAATTCTTCTCTGGTTAATTCAATTGCATGAATTTGGGAAAATAAACCGCCATTAAAATAATCTACACCTTGATAACGTCCTGCGGGAGTAATTCCCGGTTGATTCATTTCTCGAAATAAACCACCTAAAACATCATAGGAACTTGCACCATTCATACAATCTTGAACACAAGAAATGAACATATCACGGGGTAAAAGTTGTCTATCTTCCGCAAACATCGCTAAAACACATTGTAAAATAAATCTCTGTCCTATTAACTTTTCAATTCCCCTACTTTCTAACTCTAATAATAATTCTCCCATCCGTCGGGCGGCGCGTTCTGTCACTTGTACCTGGTTATTTTGGAATACAGGGGTTTTTTGCCCTAATTCCATAAATACCAATGCTCCTGCGCGGTCTGGCAATTGTTCCAGGGTAATTTTATCTACAGGTGTATATAATTGAATATTAAAATCAAAGATCCAAAATTCATCAAAGTTGCATAAAATCACGTATTTAGGGCGATTTGGGACTAACCGCATCCAATAATCAAACGCTTGGGAATAATGTTTATTTAAGTCTTCTCCTCGTTTTTTCATTTCAATTAAAACGCGGGGTTTCCAAACTAAATCAGCAAAACCAGTTTTACCAGTTTTACTACTTTTTTTAATAGCTTCCTCATAAGTTGCACCAGCTTCTAAAGCACCTTCATGGCCAAAGGCCCGAAAAAAGCGGTCGAGGAATGTTTGTGCTTCTTTGCGTTCCTGTCCGGTGATATGTTGGTTACAGAATTGTACGAATTTAGATAAACTTTCTGGTGTTGCTGATGTCATGAGAATAAAAAATATAAACCACCACTTTTGAACTTTTGACTTATAAGAGCATCCGGTAAGCGTAAAACTCAGTGGCTTGGCTCCCTGAGATATAAGCGACACGAGGGATTTTAATCCCTGTGGTATGTTACAATTAAATTGTGAGTAAGAACAAAAAACATCTATGTGTTGAAGCA
>JAKOGY010000438.1 GCA_028658405.1 Dolichospermum sp. ST_sed8
ATCCATGCCAATACCAACTAGCGTACCGTCAGGCATAGCAGTAATCGCCAAAACTGCCCCACTATTAGGTATATGTTCCCAATTACTGGTTAAGTAATTTTTTCTTGTCCATAGTTGATGATCCATGCCAATACCCACCAGAGTACCATCAGGCATAAAGGTAATCGCCAAAACCAAGCCACTATTGGGTATTTGTTCCCAATTACTGGTTAAGGTCTTTCTTGTCCATAGTTGATTATCCATGCCAATACCGACGAGATTAGCGTTAGCATTCAGTGGATTTTGACTTTGTAAATTACTCATAATTTAAGAATATTTTTGCGAATTAGTTAATTAAGTAGCATAAAACAAGCCAGAAAAGTCAGAAGTTTCCCGGTGAATTTATCTGACTTTTCCGACTTGTGCTTATGCCCTGAGATTAAACTCTATTCCCTATCTCGCTGTCTTCGGTGAACGGGGTTTTCTTTCCTGGTTTGCACGCAAGCGGATACTAACTTCATTGAAAAAGTCTTTGCGAACATAAGGATAATCACTTACCCACAGGTCACGACTAGGAATATATATATCGCTAAATTCTTCAATTGTACTTAAATCAGAACTATTTGACATCACCACCATTTCGGCTATTTGACCACGAGCGATAACTTTGTGTGCGTTACGTAATGGGGCTTCAAACTCCACACTAAATCCTGTGTCGTCGCCTATTTCTAAGTTAATCCGCTTTTCGCGGTTTTCGATGATGACTAACTCACCTTTGCCATTAACGGTTTCCTGTTTACCCATTAATTTATCTGTGATCCACCAATCTAGCACTCGTCCCCGGAAAAAGCCACTGTATTTGTAACGGCGGCATTTTCCATTGCGGATACTTGCTTGGAATATGGGATACCAAAGCCAAAAGAAAGCCCCAAATACCCCAAAAAAGAAGATTAACCCAAATTCCAACCTAAACAAGAATTGGATGAGCAGTAGCACAGCTAAGGTAACTACGGAAATTAGTATCCGCTGCAAAAAACTGCTTAACTTCCCCCAATAGTATTTATATTGTGGTCCAGAGGCAACCAGGGGGATGATTTGTTCAAATTTTTGGCGAGTTAAGGGAACGAGCATATTTTTGGCTTTTGGCTTTTAGATAGAAAATCGCAAATTTAAAGAATTTTTTCTAGTCCATATACTAATGACTTTAGCTGATTTACTTTGCGAATAGCTAATAAGACTCCTGGCATATAACAGGCGCGATCGCTGGTATCATGACGTAAGGTATAAATTTGCCCTGCTGCTCCAAAAATCACTTCTTGGTGGGCAATTAGTCCTGGTAAGCGGACACTATGAATTCTAATCCCTTCATCTGCTAAACTGCCTCTAGCTCCCGCTATTTTCTCCGTTTCTTCGACAATAGCAGCGTTAAAAGTTTTACCCAGTTCGCCTAATAATTGAGCAGTTTGAATGGCTGTACCGCTAGGAGCATCAGCTTTTTGATTATGATGGAGTTCGATAATTTCTACATGATCAAAATACTGGGAAGCTCTGAGTGCGGCTTCTTGCAGTAGTATCATCCCAATGGAGAAGTTAGGAATAACTAAACAACCTGTACTGGCTTTTTCGGCAAAATCGGCTAATTCTTGCAGTTGTGCGGGACTTAAACCGGTTGTACCGACAACTGGACGAATCCCATAGGCGATCGCACTGCGAATATTGTTATACACTGCATCAGGATGGGTAAAATCAACTAATACCCCCGGCTGCATCTGTCTTTCCCCAGCTACATACCCTAACATTGGCTCTAATTGATTGGTAATCGGTACTTCTAAGGGTTCACTTAACCCCGCTAATTCCCCAGCGTCTTTACCTTGATGTTCGGGAGTCGTATCAATTGCACCCATTAAAGTCAAATCAGATGCTTGGGCTATTGCTTTAATTACCTCACGTCCCATTTTACCAGCAGCACCGTTGACAATGACGGGGATAGTAGATTGATTGCTCATAGATTTAACAATTATTTTTAATTTAACAATGAAATTGTCTCACAAATGCAAGTCTATAAAAATATACGTTTATTAGTCAGTGTTATCAAACAGATAAGTAGGTTAGCATTAAAAATTGTCGTTATGGCAAGGCAAGAGGCACTCATGCAAGAGTGAAGAGGGTTTGGGCG
>JAKOGY010000439.1 GCA_028658405.1 Dolichospermum sp. ST_sed8
TGTCGCTTCCCTCTTTTGGGAGCCAAGCCACTGAGTTTCCCGCATACCGCGAGGTCTTATGAAAAGTTGAGAATGAAGGGTTTTAGATTTAGTCATAATTTTCTTGGATTTATCCAGCAATAAAAATTAATCTACTACTTTAATAAATCCACTGCTTAACCCGTCAAATACGCGGGTGATTTGTTTACGCTCATCTTCGTCTAATCCTTCTTTTGATAGAAGAGTAGACATGAGTAGCTGCTGATCTTGTCTGGTAATTCTGCGAATAGAAAATATGCGCTGCAATACTGTTTTCAATAGCATTTGACCTGAATTACTATGATCTCGCATATTCTTGACCAAAACTTTATTTTTTATTGCCTATAAAACTAAGGTATATTAATTCAGACATTTTTTGTACTCGTATCTCTACGGAATTGTCAAAAATAAGTATTTTTATATTTTGTGCATCTTTAATTAAGCAGATTTCCAGTAAAATTACTTGTTAGTCCAATTAATCATAGGTTGATAATTTATGACAGTAGCTAGAATTGGGATCATTGGTGGAAGTGGCTTGTATAATATGGAAGCACTGAAAAATGTGGAAGAAATACAAGTTTCCACACCTTTTGGTTCACCGTCAGATGCGATTATTCTCGGAACTTTAGAAGAAACAAGAGTCGCCTTTTTAGCGCGTCATGGTCGTAATCATACCCTGTTACCTTCTGAGTTACCGTTTCGGGCGAATATTTACGCAATGAAGAAATTAGGGGTAGAATACTTAATCTCTGCGAGCGCTGTGGGTTCTTTGAAGGCTGAAGCTAAACCCCTAGATATGGTAATTCCCGATCAGTTTATTGATCGAACCAAGAATCGTGCTTCTACGTTTTTTGGTGAGGGGATTGTGGCACATATTGCTTTTGGTGAGCCGATTTGCCACAATTTAGCTAAGGTGTTGGCTGAGGCGATCGCCTCTTTAAGTTTACCAAATGTTACATTACATCAGGGTGGTACTTACGTGTGTATGGAAGGACCTGCATTTTCCACCAAGGCTGAATCTCATCTCTATCGAAGTTGGGATGCTACGGTAATTGGCATGACAAATGTACCTGAAGCAAAGTTAGCACGGGAAGCAGAAATTGCTTATGCAACGTTGGCGCTGGTGACAGATTATGATTGCTGGCATCCAGATCATGATAGCGTGACTGTGGAAATGGTGATTGGTAATTTACATAAAAATGCGGCAAATGCTCAAAAGGTAATTCAAGAAACTGTGAAGCGGTTGAGTGCAAATCCCCCTGCTAGTGAGGCTCATTCGGCTTTGAAGTATGCAATTTTAACTAATTTGGAGAAAGCACCAGCAGCAACGAAAGAAAAGCTAAATTTGTTGTTAGACAAGTATTTGTAAGCACAAATCCATCATAGTCCCCCTTTTTAAGGGGTATTTAGCAGCATAACATTGTAGAACACAAAAAGATAAATTATCTTGTTTTTCCCCATCTTTGCCAAAAAGAAACTCTATGCGGTTAAAACCGTGGTCAGTGAGCTTGTCGAACTGCACGAGTCGCTTATATCTCAGGTCTAAAGACACTGAGCTTTACGCTTACCGGATGCTCTTGTAAATCTATGCGATCGCCCCTTTTGTCCAGAAGCGATCGCTATCATCAATCAAATACTACCAACTAACAATAAAGTCTTGGTTAGTTAGATTTAGTCCAGGAGAAAGTTGTGCTAATGCTATCTGTGAACCAGAACCCAAAGCATCAGGATCAAAATAGACGATACCACTACTATTATTATAGATAATGCTATTCGTCCAAGAATTGGCACTTGCACCCATAGAAAATACGGTGGAAGCTAGTGTATTACTTACCCCGTCTGTCCACACCAGAGAATTAAAACCAGTTCCGAACAATTCTATCTTGTCTCCTTGTGTCCTAGAAAAGTCGGTGATTGTGTCCATACCGTCGAAGGAAGAGTTAAATCTGAACTTGTCTGCACCAAGTCCACCGGTTAGTGTATCCTTTCCTCCTAATCCTATGAGGGTGTCATTTGCAGAACCTCCGACTAAGATATTGTTGTTAGCATCTCCTGTTAAGGTTAAGGGTGCATTGGTCGTGGTATCATCATTAGTAATAGTTCCTAAACCTTGACTATCGGCAATAGTAGCATTGG
>JAKOGY010000440.1 GCA_028658405.1 Dolichospermum sp. ST_sed8
TTGGGATACAAGAAGAAAAAATCTGGATGATTGGAAAGCATTGTAGGGTGCGTTAGAACGAAGTTCGTAACGCACCTTTATAGATTAATATGGTGCGTTACGCTATCGCTAACACACCCTACGAATTATGAACCCTGTGTCCAATATCTCTGCGGTAATACATTTGAGCAAATTGAATATTTTCTATACCTGCATAAGCTTGAGCGATCGCTTGCTGAAAATTCTCACCTAAACCAGTCACATTTAACACCCTACCGCCATTGGTCACAATTTCTTGAGCTGCATTTAACTTTGTCCCTGCATGAAACACAGTCGCCCCAGTTGTCTCTGCTGCTGCAAAGCCAGTAATTACCTCACCCTTAATATACTCTCCCGGATAACCACCAGCAGCAGCTACCACCGTCGCCGCAGCCCCTTGTTTCCAAGCAATAGGGGGCATATCGCCTAACCGCTGTTCTATGCAAGCTAAGATCAAATCTTCCAAAGGTGTTTCTAGCATTGGCAAAATCACCTGTGTTTCTGGATCACCAAAGCGACAGTTAAATTCTAAAACGCGAAAATCACCATCAGGTGAAATCATTAACCCAGCATACAGAATACCTCGATAGTCAATCCCTCTAGCACGTAAAGCTGTGATAGTTTTTTCTAATACTTCTATTTGTACCCGTGCCATTAATTCTGGTGTGGCAATAGGGGCAGGAGCATAAGCACCCATGCCTCCTGTATTGTCTCCGGTATCACCTTCGCCAACCCGTTTATGATCTTGAGCGGGTAACAATGGACGAATGGTTAAACCATCAGTTAAAGCTAAAACAGATACTTCTTGTCCCACTAAACATTCTTCAATGACAACGGAACTACCAGCAGATCCAAATTGTCCTTGAAAAATTGCCTCAATTGCTGCTTCAGCTTGGGCAATGGTTTCGGCAACTGTAACACCTTTACCAGCAGCTAAACCATCAGCCTTTATCACAATTGGCACGCCCTCGGATTTGATGTAGGCTTTTGCTGGTGTTGATTCTGTAAATACCGCAGCTTTAGCTGTGGGAACTCCCGCTTCTGCCATTAAGGCTTTAGCCCAGGCTTTACTTGCTTCTATTTGCGCCCCTTCCTTATTTGGACCAAATACCATTAAGCCTTGATTTTGCAGATAATCAGTAATTCCCTGAGCTAAAGGTACTTCTGGACCAACAATTACTAGAGGAATATCATTCTTTACCGCATATTCGCTAATACCAGCAAAATCATCTACTGCTAAGGGCAAGTTTTCACAACCGGGCATAGTTGCAGTACCACCATTACCTGGTACACAGACCACTTGCTCGATTTTATCAGATTGCAGCAATTTCCACGCTAGAGCGTGTTCTCGTCCCCCATTCCCGATAACTAAAACTTTCACTTATTTCCTCGCGCGTAATCAAGCAAAACGAGAATATATGATACCATCTTCGATTGTCCAAGCTGTTAATCTGGCTAGATTTAGGGTTTGTGTACCGAAAGAGCGAACTGCTTGCAGCAGCGCTTCGCTGTCGCACAACTATAATCTAATATATGCTCTTAGTTTTATCCTAGATGCTATTTATCAAATAGCATAGTGGCTTGATGATAAGCTTGAATTATGTAAAATCAATAATACTTTTGATATTTATAACTTTTAACAATTTGCCTTTATATTTCCTTAATAATTAATTGAGAATCTTTTCTATTTATCAACGAGGTTGCAATACTTTCCGCGATTTGCTATAATTTCAGAGAATTTCATAATTGGGTTACTATTGTCAATTTTGGATCTTTTAGAAGATGTTAATCTGAAACCCTTTATGGACAGTAGTTTCAGAAATTAATTTCCCCGGTTGATACAAAACTTTACAAAATTAATAGCTGTTTCTTCAACAATTTTAGCCATGAATTTGCTCAGAAATGATCTAATTTGAGCGATCGCAAAAATTCCCTATTGACAAATTGACAAAGAAGTGATTCATGACTTGTCACCTGTTAAGGGGTTTAGCAGTGCTAAACCCCTTACATATCAAATCAACTCAACAGTTTTCCTAATATTACTTAACCAACGTAGAATACATTTTTTAATCCCATCTTCCGCACCCTAAACTGTCACACAACGAAAAATGGTCGTTTGGGGA
>JAKOGY010000441.1 GCA_028658405.1 Dolichospermum sp. ST_sed8
ATGCTCAGTGATGAGAAGGTACATTTACATCATATAGATGGAAACCATAAGAATGGTAAACCTAAAAACCTTCTAGCCATTCACGAAAGCTGCCACGATTACATACACATGAGCAAAAGCGCAAGCTAAGAACATCGGAAGCTGGGTGCGATGAAAGTCGCACGCCCAGATTTAACAGAGAGGGGCGCGGGATAATACCCGCCCTCGACTCTACCAAGGGACATTAAACTTTACTCGAAGGATTATCTCTTAATGCGAGTACCCGTAATTTCAGTAGACAATACGCCATTAATGCCAACTAAACCAAGTCGTGCAAGACGATGGATCAAAGATGGTAGTGCAATCGGCAAATTCGACAAACTTGGCATTTTCTATGTCCAGTTATTAGCCGAATCAAGTAATACCGAAACGCAAGAAATAGTTCTTGGTCTAGATCCTGGCAAACTTTTTTCAGGTGATGGCTTTTAGCTCATGTGGTAATCGTCGGAAATATGGAGGCACTACAACCCGTCATGGTTTTAGAAAAGGTGATTTTGTAAAAGCAAGTCAAGGAAGTAAAACCTTCTTAGGTTGGGTTAGTGGAGACACTGAAAAACAAGTTTCGGTTAGTGATGCTAATTGGAAAAGACTTGGACAATGCACTGTTAAAAAAGTTAAGTTGATACGACGCTCAACAGGATTAATTATCACGGCGGTTAAAACCGCCCGTGTCGCTTCCCTCTGGTGCACGCTTTGTGACTGAGTTTCCCACTTACCGTGAGGTCTTATGAAGATTTTAATATCTGCTTACTCCTGCGAACCAGGTATGGGTTCTGAACCTGATGTTGGTTGGAATATTGTCCGAGAAGCCGCTAAATACAATCAAGTCTGGGTACTCACCCGACTAGATGAAAGTCAGGACATAATTAAAGCAGAACTCGCACGTAACCCCATCCCAAATCTCCACTTTGTTTATTTCACTTTACCTTTTTGGCAAGATAGTAGACGATGGGGACAGTCTGGAGGAATGCAGCTTCACTATTACCTCTGGCAAATTCAAGCATACTTTGTCGCCCGTCGCTTACATCAAAAAATTGGCTTTGACCTTAGTCATCATGTCACCTTTGTCAAATATTCCCATCCTTCCTTTCTATCTCTGTTACCAATTCCCTTAATTTGGGGTCCAGTAGACGGCGGAGAATTTGCACCGATAAGCTTTTGGCAAGATTTTAGCTGGAATGGTAAAATTGATGAAATTGCTCGCAGATGGGATCGCTGGATAGGAGAGCAAAATCCGTTGGTCCGTTTGACTGCTAAGAAAAGTGCTGTAGTTTGCTCTACAACTAACGATACAGCCCAACGGCTTTATCAGATGGGTGCGAGTCATGTCCACATTCTGCCAGAATCAGGGTTATCAGCAGAAGACATCAAACATCTAAATCAATATGAAATAGCCAATGAGCCAATAGTGAGATTTATCAGTATGGGTAAACTTCTGCACTGGAAAGGGTTTCATTTAGGAATGCGTGCTTTTGCCCAAGCAAATCTACCAAATACAGAGTATTGGATAGTAGGAGATGGACCAGAATGGGATCAACTACAAACTTTAGCAGGTGATTTAGGAATTGCTAAAAAAGTTAAATTTTGGGGCAAATTACCTCGTGAAAAGGCTTTAGATTTGTTAAGGGACTGTCATGTCCTAGTTCATCCCAGCTTACATGATTCTGGAGGTTGGGTGTGTATGGAAGCAATGGCCGCAGGTCGTTCCGTAATTTGTTTAGATTTAGGCGGACTGGCTGTTCAAGTTACAGACGCAACTGGTTTTAAGATTCCTGCTGACGAACCATATCAAGCTGTTCGTGACCTAGCAGCAGCAATGATTCATTTAGTTCAAAATCCAGAACTGAGAATTGCTATGGGTCAAGCAGGCCGGAAATTAGTAAATGAAAACTACAGTTGGCAGGTTGTAGGAGAGCGTTTGAATCAACTTTATTTAGAGGTTGCTAACAAAAAGGTAGGGGTAAAGCAATGCTCATTGGTATCAACTTAAGTAGGGGCGTATTGCAATACGCCCCTACTTATCTGTTGGCTTCCACACCCGCCCAGAACTGATAGCGTAGCGTGGCGTAAGCCATAGTTCAGGGCTAAT
>JAKOGY010000442.1 GCA_028658405.1 Dolichospermum sp. ST_sed8
AGTAGACTTTGGTTATTAGCCCTGAACTATGGCTTACGCCACGCTACGCTATCAGTTCTGGGCGGGTGTGGAAGCCAGCAGATAAGGCATTTTTAACTTAAGTTGACACCAATCAGCATTGCTAAATCCCTACAAAAAATTTATATGTATCAGGATATTCGTGAATAGCTGTAACCCCCGCCAACTAGCCTTTATTTCCCTCAAAGAAGTTCATAAAGGAGCTTATGCTGATGTTGCTTTAGATAGAGTATTACAAAAGAATAAGTTACCCGACAATGACCGTCGTTTAATGACAGAATTAGTCTATGGCAGTGTCCGAAGACAACGCACCCTAGATGCTATCATTGACCAACTAGCTACTAAAAAAACCCAGCAACAACCAAAAGACCTCCGCACCATTTTACATCTCGGTTTTTATCAACTGCGTTATCAACAAAGAATTCCCGTTTCTGCGGCTGTAAATACTACCGTAGAATTAGCAAAGGAAAATGGTTTTCCTGGTTTGACTGGTTTTGTGAATGGGTTATTACGTCAATATATCCGACTTGCAGAAAAGTCCTCAGAACCATTACAGTTACCAGAAAATACTGTAGAAAAATTGGGGATTTTACACAGTTTTCCAGATTGGATTATTGAAGTTTGGTTAGCACAATTGGGTTTTGAGGAAACAGAAAAACTCTGTATTTGGATGAATCAAACCCCGACAATTGATTTACGAGTAAATATTCTCAAAAGTTCTTTAGAAGAAGTAGAATCAGCTTTTGAATCTGCTGGTGTTTTAGTGAAACGGATTCCCCATTTACCCCAAGCTTTGCGATTAATTAGCAGTAGTGGCGCAATCCCTAATTTACCTGGTTTTCGTGAAGGTTGGTGGACTGTTCAAGATAGTAGCGCCCAGTTAGTTGGTCATTTGCTTGACCCTCAACCGGGGGATGTAGTGATTGATGTTTGTGCTGCCCCAGGGGGAAAAACCACCCATATTGCCGAATTAATGGGAGATAAGGGCAAAATTTATGCCTGTGATCAAACTGCTTCTCGATTGCGTAAATTAAAGGAAAATGCCCAGCGGCTGCATTTACAATCTATCGAAATTTGTACAGGAGATAGCCGCAACTTACCGCAATTCTACCAAACTGCTGACCGGGTATTACTTGATGCTCCTTGTTCCGGTTTGGGAACTATGCACCGTCACGCTGATGCGCGTTGGAGACAAACACCGGATTCTGTGCAAAAACTTTCCCAATTACAGAAAGAATTATTATCACACAATGCAACTTTTGTCAAAACTGGTGGCGTTTTAGTTTATGCAACTTGTACATTGCACCCAGCGGAAAATGAACAGATAATTTCGGAGTTTTTAGCAGCAAATCCCCATTGGCAAATAGAGCCTCACTCTTTCAATTTACTTAATAATACTGATCCTGGTTGGTTAAAAGTTTGGCCTCACCAACAAGATATGGACGGCTTTTTTATGGTGCGCTTAAGAAAAACTAATGATTCCGAGTGAATACCAAGAGTAATTGTAAGATTTAATCACAGTCCGAATCTACCAGAGGAGGCAGTGATGGTTAATGATTCTCATGTAAAAAAACTCGTAAAAATCCTGATTGGAGCAGCTTGGATTGATGGCAAAATCCAGCCAGAGGAACGGCAATATCTAAGGGAAATAGCTCAAGCTAAGGGTTTAGCTCATGATCCAGAAATTAAGCCTTGGTTGTATGAATTAGTACCAGTCAAGCCTAATGAATGTTATAAATGGGTGAAAGAGTATTTAGGCGATCGCCCCACTCAGGAAGATTATGAGGATTTAATTGAAGCTATTAGTGGCTTAATTTATAGTGATGGTGATGTAGCCGTTGAAGAAGCAAAACTTCTTTCTCAATTGGAAGAATTAAGTAAGTCTAGTGGAGCTAACCCAGCACTCCACACTACACTCCTTAAACAAATTCAAAAGCTCTACCGTCGTTGGGTTGACGTGCAAAATTAGGTAATTGGTAATGGGTAATTGGTAGTAAATTTTTCCCTATCGCCAATTACCAATCACCAAATTTTATCAAATCGCTGTAATACCCCTGCCTCAACGCTTCCTAGGCAGGGGATGTAAAGCGGTCAAAAACGAAACA
>JAKOGY010000443.1 GCA_028658405.1 Dolichospermum sp. ST_sed8
ATTGGTCGGAAAACTGTCGTCAATTCACGCGCCATTCATCCCCCGCTGCCCTATCGAGTCAGACGTGGGGCTTCTATCGGTTAAGCTAAATAAACTACAAACAATGGCTTTTAATTGGTTTCGTCGTCCCAATAATGAACCTGCTGATACTCCTCAAACCCAAACTCAGGAAGAGATACCAGCAGTAGAAGCAAGTCAACCAGAAACAACAGTCCCAGACACGGCGGATTTGTTGGCTTTTGCTAAAGCTGCTTATAAGAATATTCAAGAAAAACAACAAATAGAGACAGAATCATCTGTAACTGTTGAGGAAGATACTACTACTCAAGAAATAGTAGAAACTGAAGTTGAAGAATTGACTCCACCGCTAGAAATAGATGCAACGGTCGCAGAAATTACTGAAGATGTTGTCAGTGAATTACAACCAGAAGCAGAAACAGCTAATTTATCTTTTTTAGAACGAGCGGAAGCCGAAAGACAAGCCAAACAAGAGAAATTAATCGCTAGTGCGATAGAAACGGTTGCACCAGAAACACCAATAATCACGACAGAACCAGAAATTGAGATTCCGGAACTGGTATTTGATGATGGATTTAAATGGTCGGCAAAGGTTTTAGCTGCTCAAGGCAGAAAAGCTGAAGATATTTCCATAGAAGAAATTAATTGGTTGAAAAAACTCCGTCAAGGTTTGGATAAGACTCGGCGGAATCTTCTCAACCAACTCAAAGCAATTGTTGGTCAAGGACCTCTTAATCAAGATGCTGTTAATGAAATTGAATCCTTACTTTTACAGGCTGATGTCGGTGTAGAGGCAACAGATTATATTATTAGTGCGCTACAGAAAAAACTCCTCGCAGAAGTCACTCCACCAGAACAAGCTATTTCTTATCTCAAAGAAATTCTCCGGGATATGCTAGATACACCCTTGCAAAACCAGACAAAACCTAGCTTTGCACCGGAAAAAGACCAACTCACTATTTGGTTAATTACAGGAGTTAATGGGGCGGGAAAAACTACAACCATTGGTAAAATTTCTCACCTAGCGCAAAAATCTGGTTACAAATGTCTAATTGGTGCTGCTGATACCTTCCGGGCTGCGGCTGTAGAACAGGTCAAAGTTTGGGGAAATAGAAGCGGTGTAGAAGTTATTGCCAATCCAGGGAGAAATACAGATCCAGCCGCAGTGGTATTTGATGCGATCGCCGCAGCCGAATCACGAGGAACAGAACTACTATTAATAGATACGGCTGGGAGACTGCAAAACAAGAAAAACCTCATGGACGAACTGGGCAAAATTCGCAAAATTATAACTAAAAAAGCCCCCAATGCCCGCGTTGAATCGCTTTTAGTTCTCGATTCTACTTTAGGGCAAAATGGACTGCGACAAGCTGAAGTATTTTCCCAAGCAGCCCAACTGAGTGGCGTGGTTTTAACCAAATTAGATGGAACGGCTAAAGGGGGCGTAGCGCTCGCCGTTGTCCAGCAATTAGGCTTACCCATTCGCTTTATTGGTGCTGGTGAAGGAATTGAAGATTTGCGTCCATTCTCTAGCTATGAATTTGTAGAAGCATTATTAAGCGGTTGATAGTGTGGCTCAAAATTGATCATTGTAAAGGCAAGACCGGGAAGACAAGGAAGGAAAGTAGACAAGGAGGATTTTATCAAACAGAATTCAGGAGTCACAGAGTCAGAATTCAGTTGGGTATTCTGTGCGAGTGGCGGATGAATAACCGGCGTTTTTGCACCCCCACCAAATCTGCGATTTGGTGGTCTTTAATCAGTCGCAGGTCTGAATCCTCGACTGATTGATTCTGACTCGGTGGCTACTGACTCGGTGACTCCTTCTTCATCCACAAAATACTCAATTCATGGGTTGTTTTGTTACTAATTATACATTCATCTGTCCGGTTTTCCTCCCTTGTCTCCTTGTCTACCTTGTCCACCAAGTCTTGTCCTCAAGACAATGTAAAAAACCTACACTTGTCAGACCCCTCAAGCCCCTCCCCTCATGAGCTACGGTGTACACACATATCTAGACAGGATGCTAAACGTTATCCGATCCCCCTAAATCCCCCTTAAAAAGGGGGACTTTGAAGAATTTA
>JAKOGY010000444.1 GCA_028658405.1 Dolichospermum sp. ST_sed8
GACTTAAATAACGTTTACCCTTAATAGGGTGGTTTGGTTCACATCTAATCCGTATTACTACGATTTAGAATGATCCCAATTGTTTACTTGTTTGAGGTCATTTATTTGACCTTCAAGAATCAATTTGATGGTAATTCGTGTTTGCAAATATCCTTTAACTAAATAATGTCCTGGTTTAGCATTAATTTCATCTATCGTTTGATTGGGATTGATCATAATTCCACAGAAGGTTTTATTAACTGGCACATTAATTGTCATAAACCGATCATATACATAATTATTTGGCAGCATAAATATAGCGTATACATTATGCTCCCCTAACCAAGGATGAACTACAACTTTTTCAGGATAGATATAAGATCTTGTAATTTGGCTGACCATAAATCCTTCTTGCTTACAGGAAAAGGTAGGTAATTTATCCAAAAACTTATCACAGCCAATAATCACAACTAAAATTAAGGAAAAGCAGAAATAAGTGAGTTGACGGTTTCGCACTGCTATTATTAATGATTATGTTTTTGCTTATAGTCTCTATCTTACTCAGACATTTAAAATAATTGTATTGAATTTTGCCATAAGTTGGGCATAATACTGTTTATATTTGCACTTTTTGGCTGAATGTAACTAATGAAAAGGGTATTTTTTCAAAAACTTAGATTATGGTGGTTATTCCCGATCTGTTGCGGCCTTGTCTGGTCTATTGTCATCCTATTACCAGTATCGGCAAATTCTATTAATACACTCCAACAACAACAGCAACAAGTTCAGCAACAACGTCAGAATATTATTCAGGAACAAAATCGGTTAACTAATTTGCAAACAGAAGCACAAAAATATCTCGGTGGTTTGAACCAAAATCTGCAAGTTACTAATAATTACATTCAAGATAGTGAGATAAAATTACAACAAGCTAACCAATTTCTTCAGCAGTTAGAAGCTGATTTATCTATTGCTGAACGTGATTATCAAAATCGCCAAATATCCACAGTGGCAAGATTACGCTTTCTCCAACGTTCACCAACTTCTCAAGGTTGGGCGGTTTTATTACAAAGTCAAAATATTAACGATTTTATCAGTCGTCGTTATCGCCTCAAGTTAGTTTATCAGGCAGATCAAGGAATTTTAGCAAAACTATCTCAACAGGCATATTTATTAATTCAACAAAGAACAAAAGTAGCCGGACAGAAAAATCAAATTGCTTTAATTAGATCACAATTATTTGCCCAAAAAGCCGATTATAAAACTCAAGCACAATCACAAACGGAATTAGTACAACGTTTAAATAATGATCGCTTGTCCTTAGAAGCCGCTCAAAATCAACTAGAACAAGATTCCCAAAATCTCACTGTTTTGATTCAACAAAAAATTGCCGAACAAAAAGCGAGAGAAGCAGCTAGGGCGAAAACCGCTAGTAAAAATGTGATTATTCCCGGTACAGGTATCTTTGCGTTTCCCAGCGATGCACCCACCAGCAGCCCCTTTGGTTGGCGTGTACATCCTATTTTGGGTTATCGGCGTTTTCATGCCGGTTTGGACTTTGCAGCCAGCTATGGGAGTACAATTCGCGCAGCAGATTCAGGTACGGTGATTTTTGCGGGTTGGTATGGTGGTTACGGTAAAGCTGTAATTATCAGTCACAGCAAGGGAATCACTACTCTCTATGGACACACCAGCGAATTATATGTGAGTGAAGGTCAAACTATCCAAAAAGGACAAGCGATCGCTGCTGTCGGTTCTACAGGCTTCTCCACAGGTCCTCACCTCCATTTTGAAGTCCGCCGCGATGGTACACCGGTTGATCCAGCAAATTACTTATAATTAAATTCTGTTTAAATTCAAAAAGTATGTTATAGTGTCTAGTGTATAAGGGCGCGTGGCTCAGTGGATAGAGCAACAGGTTCCGGTCCTGTCGATCGGGGGTTCGAATCCCTCCGCGCTCATTTTTTGATTTTTATCCCAACCTAAGATACAAGTAGTGAAAATTGATTCTGAGGCAGTTTACAAGCAATAGCCAAATTGTATTAGCTTAATCAGCAGAAGCCCCACGTCTCACTATACCGGAGCGTGGGATGCCAGTCGCCTGCGACGGGAAACCCGT
>JAKOGY010000044.1 GCA_028658405.1 Dolichospermum sp. ST_sed8
ACTTGCAGACAGACCGACCATTGGCGTTGACATAGGAATTAAGGAGTTAGCAGTTTGCAGTCATGGTGAAGTATTCGAGAATCCTAAAGCCTACCGCCATCAGAGTAAACGGATGAAACGCCTACAGCGCAGCGTTACCCAGAAGGTGAAGGGGTCTAATAATCGTAAAAAAGCTGTGAGAAAATTAGCTAAATTACACGCCAAAGTTTCTAATATTCGCAAGGATTCTATTCACAAATTAACCTACTATCTAGCTAAAAACCACAGCATTGTAAGGATAGAAGATTTGCACGTTAAGGCATTTTTGAAGAACCACAAATTAGCAGGTGCAATTGCAGATTGTGGGATGTATGAATTTAAAAGGCAATTAGAGTACAAAACTGAGAAATTCGGGAGTGAACTAATCCTTGTGGATAGGTTCTTTCCTAGTTCCCAAATATGCTCTAACTGCGGTAATCATCGTCATAAAATGCCATTAAAAAGCCGCGTTTATGTTTGTCCTGATTGTGGACATACAGAGGATCGTGACCTCAACGCCGCTAAAAACATTGACCGATGGTTTGCGGATATTTTTATCCCTGTAGCGTAGCGGTTCCTTTTAGGAACTACGGTCAGAAACGGTAAGTTCTACCGAGATTGCCTGTGGAGCGGACAAACCTCTTAGGAGTCATTCTAAGACCGTGATTAAACAGGAAATAAACACCAAAATTATCGCTGTCCAGATGTGTCTAGACTTTGGTAATTTTGGGTAAGTTTTATAGAACGGTTTCAGATCTTAGTAATTAAAAGTTATAGAGGGCTGGATATTTGTTTCTACACCCTTTTGACTATTTGTCTGAATCAGGATAACCAGGATTTGGGGATTTACAGGATTTTGGTTTAAGGTCTGACGTTTTGAATATTGATTTGATGATTAATTCTAAAAGTGTGAGAGTTAATATAGAATTAACGAAAAATCGGGCAATCAAAAATCTCTACATCATACAAATTCTTAAATCGAAAAAAATCCTGAACTCAAACTAACATCCTGTAAATCCTGAAACCGGAGAACATTCTGATTCAGACTTATTCATTGAAAATATTAATATATATGCGCGGACAGATTTTTACTCTTAACATAAGTGTAAATTAAAAATCGCATCTTGTCAAGTCATAATTTTCAGAATCAGGATATCCACCGATTTAAGGATTTACAGGATGATGCTGAGGACTTACGCAAAATCTCTTTGAAACCTTCTTTACACGGTGTTTGACCACCGTAACGAGAATTAGATTAAACTAATTCTGTCTGTAGAATCGAGCGTGTCTTTAGACCTGAGAGTGTCAACTATAAGTTCCATAAGAATTTGCCTAACCAGACTGACCATGATCAAATAAAGTTGGATAATCTGCTAGAATTACGCATTGATCTTGGGAGTTTATTTGATGACAATTATCTTAGACCTAAATAGTATAAATTTACTATCATCACAACTGCTACAGGTAGGAGCATCCAGCACAACAGTTAGTAATCAAGTTGATTTGATTCCTGGAGTGATACAAGCGTTTATTTTAGGGATTGTGCAGGGAATTACAGAGTTTTTACCAATTAGTAGTACCGCACATTTATTAATTGTGACAAAGGTATTTGGTTGGAAAGAACTGGGGGATAAAGATTTTGTTGATGCTATTCAATTTGGTAGTGTAGTTGCTATTTTGTGGTATTTTTGGGCTGTGATTGCTAGTTTAGTTAAAGGTGCAATTACAGCTTTTAAAACTAAAGACTGGGAAAGTGAGGACTGGAAAATTGTTGTAGGAATTGGTTTTGGGACAATTCCCGCTTTAACTATTGGTTTTTTGTTGAAAGATGTTATCCCAGAAAGTTCGTTAATTATTGCGATAATGTCGGTTATTATGGCAATATTATTAGGTTTAGCCGAAAAATTGGGAACTCGAAAACGAGGTTTTAATGCTTTGGAAATTAAGGATGGTATTTTGGTAGGATTAGGACAAACTTTAGCTTTAGTTCCTGGGGTTTCTCGTTCTGGTTCAACTTTAACTACTGGCTTATTTTTAGGGTTAGAAAGAGAAGCAGCAGCAAGATTTTCATTTTTGTTAGGGTTTCCCACTTTGACAATTGCGACTTTATATAAAAGTTTGAAGATATTCAAGTTGTTTCAATCTGGACAATTACCTGATAATATTCTGATCTTGTTAATTGTTGGCATCATTTCTACTTTTATTTTTTCTTATTTATCAATTGCCTTTTTACTCAAATACTTGCAAACCAAAAACACCTTTGTTTTCGTTTGGTACAGATTAGCTTTTGGTATTTCTATATTATTAGCGATCGCCGCAGGTTGGCAAGGATAAATATTAGGGGTTGGGACTGAGTAATTTTAGTCTTTCCCCATTACCCATTACCCATTACCCATTACCTATTACCTATTACCTATTACCTATTACCCATTACCCATTACCTTACTCATGTCTACCATTCAACCTGCTAAAATTACTAAAGTGCTTCCTGACTCAATTGCGGCTGAAATTGGCTTTGCAGCCGGTGATGCAATTGTGGCTATTAATGGCACAAAACCCCGTGATTTAATTGATTATCAGTTTTTATGTGCTGATGAAATTCTGGAATTAGAAGTTTTAGATACCACTGGAAAAACCCATCATATAGAAATTGAAAAAGATGATGATGAGGATTTAGGACTGGAATTTGATACAGCTTTGTTTGATGGTTTGATTCAGTGTAATAACCGTTGTCCCTTTTGCTTTATTGATCAACAACCACCGGGAAAACGGAATAGTTTATATTTAAAAGATGATGATTATCGCCTAAGTTTTTTATATGGTTCTTATTTAACTCTCACCAATTTAACAGCAAAAGAATGGCAAAGAATTGAACAAATGCGGTTATCACCTTTGTACGTTTCTGTGCATTCTACAGAAGCAGATGTGAGAATTAGACTATTAAAAAATAATCGCGGTGGAGAAATATTATCACAGATTAAATGGTTTCAAGAACGCAGATTACAAATTCATGCTCAAGTTGTTGTTTGTCCTGGTATAAATGATGGGGAACATTTAGAAAAAACATTACGGGACTTAACCTCTTTTCATGCTGGAGAATTACCAACAGTAGCATCAGTAGCAGTTGTTCCCGTAGGTTTAACTAGGTTTCGTCCCCAGGAAGATGAGTTGATTCCTGTGACAAAAGCAAAAGCACAAGAGGTAATTTCTCAGGTTAAATTACTTTGTCAGCAATTTAGGAAAAAATTTGGTTCTAGTGGAGTATGGTTAGCTGATGAATGGTTTTTAATTGCTGGGGAGGAATTACCCACAGAAGCTGAATATGAAGAATATCCACAAATTGATAATGGTGTGGGTTCAATTCGGTTATTTATTAAACAGTTTACCGAAATTGCTAGAGAATTATTACCAACTAAAATTAAAAATCACCGTAGATTAACTTGGGTTGTCGGTAATGCAGTGGAAACAGCATTTCAACCATTGGTACAACAGTTAAATAATGTCCAAGGTTTAGAAGTGAATATGCGGGCTTTATGTAGTGATTACTGGGGACAAAATATCAGTGTTACTGGGTTATTAACCGGACATGATTTACTTTTAAACTTAAAAGGACAAAATTTAGGAGAGGGAATTTTATTACCTAGTGTCATGCTTAAGCATGGAGAATTGGTATTTTTAGACGATATGACAGTTGCAGAAGTATCTCAAGAATTAAATGTCAGTATTTTCCCTGTAGCGGGAGTTGAAGAATTAATCAATACTTGTCTTGAATAGGATTTATCATAATTTTTGTAATATATCTAGGGTAAGTAATACTCATGAAAACCCGCATACGGTGGGCATTGCCCACCCTACGGAAGATTAAATGTGCGCCAAAGAAATGGTATAAATATTAAATAGATATCTCCAGAAATTAATGTAGAGACGTTCCATGGAACTTCTCTACAAGGGTTACCAAATGTCTGATGATGTTTCAGTAACTGGCAAGGCTAATACACACTTATTAGATTAGAGTATCAACCTATATATAGAAATTATAAATGATATTTGGAAAATTTTAAGTAGTGCAGGGTGGGTATTAGCTACCATAATTAAGATATGGTACGTAAATAATCAAAGTGAAAATGAGGTTAACTATGTCAAAAATTCTAGTTATTGAAGATGAGGAATCAGTACGAGATAATTTATTAGATCTACTAGAAGCTGAAAGTTTTGAAACCGTTGCGGCTGCTAATGGTAAAATAGGTGTAGAGATGGCTATGTCAGAATATCCAGATTTAATTCTCTGTGACATAATGATGCCAGAATTAGACGGTTATGGTGTATTAGCAGCATTACGTCAAGAGCCATCAACCTCAACTATCCCTTTCATCTTTTTGACTGCTAATGCGGCTAAATCTGATTTCCGTCAAGGGATGAATATGGGAGCAGACGATTACTTGACTAAGCCATTTACCAGGGCTGAATTATTGATTGCTATTTTGAATAAGTTGGAAAAATATGCAAATTTAAAAAAGAATTTGTCGGCTATTTCTAATAAATTAACACCGAGAATGCAGCTAGTTTTACATCAGTTAAAACTAGCAATAAAAAATAAAAATTTTGAAGATTTTGATATTTATTATCAACCAAGCATTGATATCAATACTGGCAAAATTACTTCGGCAGAAAGCTTGCTGCGGTGGCAAAATGCAGAGCTAGGAAGAGTATCACCACTGGAATTTATTCCTTTAGCAGAGTCTCATGGATTAATTATTGATATTGGTAACTGGGTTTTAAAGACAGTTTGCCAGCAAATGCAGATTTGGCAAGATATTGGCATTCATAATTTAACGATAGCCGTTAATCTCTCACCAATTGAATTTAATCAAATAGATTTAATTCCTAAAGTTATTGATTTGATATCTAGTCATAATCTTCAATCAAATTGTTTAGAGCTTGAATTAACAGAAAGAATGATTATGGAAGATATGAATTTGGCTATAATTACTATGGAAAAATTACGCTCTTTTGGGGTAAAAATTGCCCTTGATGATTTTGGAGTTAGTAATAATTCCTTAATGTATCTTAAACAATTGCCAATGGATACACTCAAAATTGATCGTGATTTTATCCAAGATATTAATAGTGATTACCGCAAAGCAGCAATTACAAAAAGTTTGATTCAACTAGGACATGATCTTGATTTGAAAATTATTGCTGAAGGGGTGGAAACTGAAGCCGAATTAGCACTTTTACGGGAAAATAGCTGTGATGCAATTCAAGGTTATATATATAGTCCAGCTTTACCTGCGTTAGAATTTCACAAGCTATTATTAACTAATAAATCTTTTTCTGTTTAGGGTAATAGGTAATAGTTCAGAGGGAACAGGGAATAGGCACACCGGAACAGGAAAAACTCATGTTTAAAAACATGAGATTGAAATAATGACACTGTTTTTTTTTGTGCTACGCATCTTAAAAAACATCTTCTTTTTGACAGAAGCTCTAAACTGGTGCAAATGAGTGTTTCTTATTTCCAGTTAAGAGTTCCCTGTTCCCTTCTTTTGTAAAATTTTATGAATCAAAACGAAGTGGAAACACCATCAAATCTGAGTATAAATTCGTCTCATGCAGGCAATCGCTATTGGGGCTAGTGGTAACGGTGATTCCTGAATCGGAATTTATGACAGAAATTCAGAGTAATGCCCAACAAACTTTGCTATTTTGTTGTTTGGCTGGTGGTAATTGCGATGGGAACGGTTAGCCTGACTGCATACTGGATAGCTAAACCAATTTTGCGCTTGAGTCGAGCTAGTCAATCTATGTCTAAAGGAGAATGGCAAGAGACTTTATCTGAAGATATAACAATTGCAGAAATCAAGGTTTTAGCAATATCCTTTAACCAGATGTCCATTCAATTAAAAAAAGTTTTTCAGGAATCAGAAACTAAATTTTCTACTATTTTTTATACTACTCCTGATCCCGTTTGGATTGCCACTTTAGCAGAAGGAATATTTCTGAATGTTAATGAAAGTTTTTCCCAATTTTGGGGAGATATTCCAGAAAATATCGTTGGTAAAACTTGTGTGCAATTGGGACTTTGGAATAATATAGAGGATTTACACTACTTGAAAGAGACACTAGTTAATGAAGGAAGGATCCTGAATTTCAAAGTGGTAATTCGGACTCATTCCCGACAAACTAAAACTGTTCTCCTGTCAGCTAAGGTGCAATATTTGGGTGCAGAAGATTGTCTGATTGGCGTGATGAGAGATGTTAGTGATCTCTATGATGAGTTGAGGTTACGTAAACTAGCAGAAGAGCAACTGCGAGAGAGTCAATATTTTATTGAACAGATTACATATTTAACACCAAACTTACTTTATATTTACGACCACATCGAACAGCGTAATGTTTACATGAATCGTTCTGTTGCGGAAATATTGGGATATTCAGCAGAAGCAGTTCAGGAAATGGGAGCTAATTTATATCCTATTATCTGTCATCCCGATGATCTACATCGGGTTTATGAAGCTATTCAAAAGTGTCATAGTCTACAAGATTATGAGTTCATTGAAATAGAGTATCGTGTTAAAGATGCTCAAGGTCAATGGCGTTGGCTTTATACTCGAGATACGGTATTTTCTCGAACTGCTGATGGTAGAGTAAAGCAAACTTTAGGAACTTCCCACGATATCACTGATCGCAAAGAAGCAGAGTTAGAACTTAGGAAAATTCGAGATTTTCGAGAGGCTATTTATAACGAATCTACCGATGCTATTTTTCTGGTTGATGTTCCCAATCCCTTAATTATTGATTGCAATAGTCGGGCTTTAGAAATGTTTGAAGTTGCCAACAAAGAGGAATTAATTGGTACTAATGGGCAGAATTTGCAAAAACAGCGATTTACCGATGATCAAATAGTGATGATTGTAGAAGATATAGATAATTTAGGCTTTTGGAGTGAAGAAATAGAATACATTACGACAAAAGGGCATATTTTCTGGGGAAATCTGGCCATAAAACGTATTCATATAGCCGGCAAAACTATTGATTTGGTGCGAGTTACGGATATCGGTAAGCGCAAAAAAGCTGAATTAGCCCTGCTAAAAAGCGAAAGGCGCTTAAAAGAGATTTCTGCATCTTCTCCAGGAGTGATTTATATTACGGTCAGAAGCTTGGACGGCTCTTGGTATTATGAACACATGAGTCATGCCTTTGAGGATATTCATGAAATTACTGTTGAGCAGATCATGGAAAATCCTCAACTCTGTTTTGAGCAGTTTCATCCTGATGATTGTGCTGGCTATGAGGCAGCGATGGCTTATAGTATGGAAACTCTGTCTGCTTTTAACTATGAATGGCGCATTATCACCCCTTCAGGAAAACTCAAATGGATAAAAGCCTGGTCTAGACCAGAACGACGAGAAAATGGAGAGATTGCTTTTTATGGGATTGTATTAGATGTGAGCGATCGCAAACAAGTCGAAGAAGAATTGCAGCAAACAGAATTTAAGCTCAGACAGGTAAATCAGGAATTGGAAAAGCTTGTAAATACTGATGGTTTGACAAAAATCGCCAATCGTCGTTGTTTTGATCATCGCTTAGAACAAGAATGGCAGCGACTATACCGAGAACAGCAACCTTTATCTTTACTATTATTTGATGTTGATTATTTTAAACGTTATAACGATTCCTATGGTCATCAAATGGGGGATGATTGTCTAATTAAAATGGCTCTTGCAGTACAGCAAGTGGTATCCCGTCCAGCGGATTTAGTGGCTCGTTATGGTGGTGAAGAATTTGTGGTGATTTTACCTAATACTGATCTTACAGGAGCAATGGCGATCGCTCAATGGGTTCATGCTGCCATTAAAGATTTAGCCATTCCTCACCAAACCTCAAAAATAAGTGATACCGTGACAATTAGCCTTGGTATAACTAGCCAGATACCTGCTTCTGAATTATCAGTAGCTACCCTAATTGAACAAGCTGATCAAGCACTCTACCGTGCCAAACAAGAAGGACGCAATCAATCCGTAGTTTTCTAAAACCATCCGTCCTGTTCGAGAGTTTCGATTAATTGCAAGCCGCGAGGATCTCCTACCCCCAAGAGTGAGGCTTTAGTGTCTGCTCTTACACCTAAATCTTTATCTTCGGCAAAAGCTTGAATTAATGCGTCTATGGCTGTGGCATAAACAACATTAGATGGTAGTTCTTTACAAAGCTGTCCGATTGTCCAAGCAGAGTTACTGCGAACAGCGGCGATGGGGTCTTTAACTAAAGCTTCGATTAAGGCAGGAATTGCGCCAACAATGGCTTCATAACCTACTTCTGTCATCTGTGCTAGGGCGCTCGCAGCCCAAAGACGGACGGCGGGAATATCGGTTCTGAGGGCATCTGTAAGGGGTGGTAAGGAACGGCGATCGCGGCAATTACCTAAAGCCCACACGACACCTTTGCGAACATAACCATTAAAATCGCGGTTAAGTTGTATAATTAATGATTCTACGGCTGCCTGAGAGGGGTTGCGACCGATACCATAAGCGGCGCTAACTCGAACGAGGGGACAATTATCTGTGAGCAAATGGATCAGATGGGGTATTGCCCGTTCATCTTGAATATCACAAAAAGCACGCGCTGCTAACATCCGTTGTTGGGGCTGGGGATTTTCTAAGAGTACCAGCATTAATTCCGGATCAGGTTTTGCCACTTCTGACTCAGCAGTAAGTGGTTCTATTTGGTCTAGGGGGCTTTCTAGCTCCGCTTCGGCATCGAGTAGGCTTAGTTCGTATTCGTCGTACATAATTATTCCACTGTAACCCCTGTTCCCTATTTCCTGTCACCTGTTCCCTCACTAAAGTGATTTTACCATCCAAAGGGATTGTTCTTGATAACCAAGTTGATGATAAAGATTTAATGCGGATGTGTTGGATAGAAATACTTGTAGTCCAATTTGGCGAGCGCCTTGTTGTTTAGCCCAATTTTCTAAGTATTGCATTAAAGCTTTACCTATGCCCTGTCGGCGATGTGCAGAGGATACATACAGGAGAAAGATATGGGGATGGCGATCGCCACTTACCTGATCTATAGCATTCCCGACCCATAAACAAGCTATGGGAATGGGTGATTTCATTTGATTTCCTTTTCCCTGGTCTTCATACACCCACCAGATAGGAGTATCACGGGAAAAATATTGCTCAACTGTATGGGCTAAGTGGGAAAAGTCTTGATCAAGGAATTGTTCTTGGTAAGTCCGCTGCATGAACTTGACCAAGAGAGCTTTATCTAGAGTTGAACCTTGACCAATAGAATAGCCTGGCAGTAAATTCAAAATAGACTTATTCCCCAATTACTTAAGGCTTGCATAAAAGAAAGTAAAAACGAACCCTTCCTTCTTCTTTCTTCCTTCGTGTCCTTCGCTCCTTCGTGGTTCATTAACTCGGTGACTCGGTGACTCGGTGACTCGGTGACTCGGTGACTCGGTGACTCCTACTTAATTATCATCCCAATAGGGGCAGGGGCTGCCATATCGGAGGGTAAAAAGATGCGAGCGCTGACGGCTACTAAAGCCAGGGTAAATATCAACAGTGCCAGGAAAGGAGCGATATATTGACGAAAAATAGCCATATTGTTAATTATGAATAAATAGCAACAACATTGATTCTAGCGAACTGTTTCAATATTATTGGTGATCTTGGTCTAACTCATTTAAAACTTTTTCACAGTACCAATTTTCTGGCATTCCCGGAACGCTTTGTTTGGCTTGCTCAATTAGTCTTTCAGCCGCAGCAACGTCTCCAGATAATCTAGCGATTAATCGGTTTTTTAGGTAGTTGCCAGTTACTTCTTCGTCTACTTGGTTGGGTATACTGGGTTTGATTGCCTGAAGAGGTTCACGGCGCAGTTGCCAAAATAGGACGTAATAAAGTGTACCAAAAATTAGAATCAGGCTAATTGTTCCCAGGAGTGTGAGGAAATTAAAAGCCAGATTTTGCAGAACTAACTGTGAAAGTACATAGCCCAGTAATAGACCTGTGACTATCAGAACGAATGTACCGACAAGAATAACTACTTGTGTTCCCATATATCTTCTTCTTCAAGTCCTGGTCTAGTTGCTGCCAATACTTTGGGATTCCAAGGGGCAACAATAGGTAATAGTAGCAAACCAGGTACCGCCGCCACAATAGAGAGTAAGAAAAATGTCGGCCAACCTGTAGCTTTTGCCCAACTTCCTGCGGGTGCGGAAAGTACGTCTCGACTAATGGCCATGAGGCTAGAGAATAAAGCGAATTGAGTGGTTGTGAATCGGTGGTTACAGAGACGCATTAAAAAGGCGACTATAGCAACTGTGACTAATCCAGCAGAGAAGTTTTCAATGTTTACGGCTATGACTAACAGGGAATAATCTTTTTTATTAGCGATCGCTAAAGTATAATAACCTAAGTTACTGAGTAATTGCAGCGCCCCAAATATCCACAAACTGCGATTTAAGTTAATTTTGGTCATAATCACACCCCCAGCTAATACGCCGACGGTGGTGGCAAGAAATCCCATCCCAGCTTGAATTGCGCCGATTTCGGTTTTGGTAAAGTCTATTTCTCTCAGAAATAAGTTGGCTGTGATGCCGACGAGGGAATCACCTAGTTTATAAAGTAATATAAAACCTAGTGTTAAACTCGCTTGTTTGATACCAAATCGGTGAAAAAATTCTTTGAAAGGTAGGAAAATAGCTGTTTGTAAGTTTTCAGGTGGACTATCTTCGCTAACTTCATTTAATAGGGAGTTTGGTAATAATACGGATGTCGTTATCCAAGCCACTAATAATCCTGCTAATAACCAATAAAATACAGGTTGGGGAATGAAGCCGACAAAAACCCCAGCAATTAACCCTGCTACAACTAAGGTAATCAGGACTATAAAAATCACGTCTTTACTAGAAATGGGCGCTAGTTGTGTTTTATCTTGTAGTTTGTGTTCTGCGGGCGACCACAAAGTGGTAAATATACTTCCCGCCATAATTACTGCCATGAGCAAATATACTACATTCCAAGGTAGATAATCTGCTAACACTAAGGCGAGGGAACTGGTAATAAATAGGGCTATTCGGTAGCCTAATACCCACACTGATGCCCCTGGTTGCGCCTCTAAGGGGTTTAAAATGTCGGTACGGTAGGCATCACCAGCGATGTCCTGGGTGGCACTAAGGAAGGTAATAATCAGACAGTTGATGGCGAGGATTTGTAATACTTGTTCGCTTTGGGCTGGTTGTTGAATTGCCAGGGTAGCGATCGCTAATACTAACCCAATTTGAGTGATAATTAACCACCCTCGTCTTCCACCTAATAATGGTGGTGTAAATCTATCTAATAGGGGCGACCACAGGAATTTTAAGGAATAAGGTAAACTTAATAAACCAAATAAGGTGATTTTGGCAATATCAACTTTGGCATCTTGCATCCATATTTGTAGGGTTCTACTAGTCAGGAATAGGGGTAAACCTGATGCAAAACCTAGTAATAATAAAGCACCCATTTTCTGGCTTTGGAAGGCCTGTCTGAGTGCTTGAATTTCTTGCATGAGTATTCCTCAAATATCTATGGTGATCTTGCCATAGTGGCTAGACATGACAAAATCAGGATTTTACTTTGTTTGTGGCGATCGCAATGAAATCTTCAATTTTCTTAATATTTTGATCTCCTGCGAGGTAGCCGATACCTCGATGTAGATGTAGCCGAAATTGCGTAATTAAGGTTTCTCTATCTGTATCGAAGCCGTCGTTGTAGCATCTTTGTTTGAGAGCTAAAAGTAATATATCGGATATTTCTCCACCAAAGACGCGCCATGTCATTTCGACGTTGCTATCTTGGGGAATAGGTACGGGTGAAGGTGCTGCGGGTTCTGCGAGGGAACGACAAAACGCCCACCTGCATAATATGTTCCATTGGTCAATTTTGGTGCTGCGTTTGAGTTTAAGAAGTTGTTCTTTGGCTGTTTGGGACAGTTTAATTCTTTCTATTGGTGATTCCATGATTTTGGTAATGGGTAATGGGTAATGGGTAATGGGTAATAGGTAATAGGTAATGGGTAATAGGTAATAGGCAATGGGAAGACCGGATTTTGAAGAGTTGCAAGTTTATAAATTGTCAGAAAAATTAGCAAATGAAATTTGGAAAATAGTTATGACATGGGATAATTTTGCTAAAGATACAATTGGTAAGCAGATTGTCCGTTCAGCAGATAGCATCGGAGCAAATATAGCAGAAGGGAGAGGACGTTATAACTTTCAAGATAATAAACGCTTTATTAAAATAGCTAGAGGTTCTCTAAATGAAACAATTCATTGGTTGCGGCTTGCTTATGCCCGTAAATTATTAACAGTTGAACAAGTAAATATTCTCAAACCGATAATTAATGAACTTCCCGCGAAGTTAAATGCTTACTTAAATTCAATTGGTAATAACTAATACCAATTACCAATTACCAATTACCCATTACCAATTACCCATTACCAATTACCCATTACCCATTACCCATTACCCATTACCCATTACCTATTACCTATTACCCATTACCCATTACCAAAAATAACCGGGTTTTATTGTGGTTTCTCTTTTGTTGGAGTTGTATTCGAGGAGGTATTCACGGGCTATGGCTTCGGTTTCTTGCAGGTTTTGATATTCTTGTAGACCAATTTCGGTGTCGGTGGAAAGGAGGATAACTTGATGGCTGGCTGAGGGGAAATACCTCTCTACTAGGTTGTTACGGTGGGAGGAGTCTAGTCTTCCTAAGGGGGTGTCTATGGCCACTGGTAAGCGTCTTCCTGATACTTTGGCTAGTCCCCACAAAAATGCGATCGCTAATAGTTGTTTTTCACCAGCAGAAAGCCGATGTTTGGGGACTTGTTTTCCGTTTAAATCATATAATGATAAGCCAAAGGTCTTAGCATCAATAGCTATGCGATGTACTAAGTCTGATTTGTGCAATAAATACAAGAAACAGTTTTTTACTTCTTCTTCTAATTTATTTAATTTTCTCAGTGTTAATCTTTCTCGAAACACTTTTAATGTTTGTTGAACTTTTAACGCTGAATCAATAATGTGTTCACTGTTTTGATATTTGAGATTTTCTACAGCATATTCATTTAATTCTTGTCTCAATTTTTTAGTTTCTGTGTCTAATTCTATCAGTTTTTGACTCATTATATCTGACTGAGATTGAATTTTATTAACTTCAGTTTGTGCCTGTTTTACTGCTTTTTGTAGTTTTGTATATTCTTCCGGTGCAGCCGCAGTTTGCACTTGTCTTTCTAAGGTGAGGATTTCTTCTTCATAATTATTTAATTCATCTAATTGCTTTTGGGCGATATTTTGGGAAATTTGCAACCGATAAGTTATATTGTCAACTAAACTTAAACTTTCTTCATCTCCATTTAACCAATTATTTTCTGTTGATAAATTATTGGTATATAAGTTATTGATATCTTCAGCTAAAAAAGATTGAATATTAGTAACTTTATTAGTTTCTAGATTTAGTTGTTGTAGCCAATTTAGTAATCTTTCATCTCTAGCAATTAAGACATCTTTAGCTAATTGAATTTGTTGATTTTTCAGTTCTTGTTCTCCCTGTCTTTGGACTTGAGATAATAAAGGACTAATTAAGGCTAAAGGTAAAACATCAGCAGCTAGTTCACATAATGATTCACGGACGTTATTAGTAACTTTGATTTTCTCTTCCTTTTGTTGTTCTAATTGGCTACGTTCAGCAGCAATTTTACCACCTTCATTTACAAATCTATCTAAAGCTTCTTGATAAATTTTTTCTAATTCTGCAACTTCAAGATTGAGGGCTTTGAGTTTTTCTTGCTTATTTTCGTATTCTTGTTGTTTTTCATTAATTCGGGTTTCAATTTCTTCTAATTTTGCTAAATCTTTGTTATCTGCAAATTCCCGTTTTTTGCGATTTACTAAAATCTCTAAATCAATTGCTAATTTATCTGCTAATTCTAAACCTAAAAGTCCGTTAATAGCATCAACGACTATTGGTGGTGGTATTTCCTGTTCTGCAAGTTCTTTAACTTGTTCACCGTCAAAGAGAAATAAATTAGAAATACCTAAAGGTAAGATATTTTCTATATATTCATCCCAGATATTTACTAATGAATCAATTGGCCATGTTTCATCATCTCCTAATATTCCTAAATGGTCTTTACCATCTTTGGGATTTTTTTCCCAAGTCCGCACAACCCGATACCTAATCGGTTTATCGTCTTCGATATGTTCAAAAACTAATTCAATGCGAGTTTTTTCTGTGGGGGTAGCTTTACTATTTACACATTGATTTAAAAAATCTGTATAACTCAGATTTCCCCGTGTTGAACATTGGGCGCGTTGTCCATATAAAGCCAGACGTATAGCATCCATAAGGGTGGTTTTTCCGCCGCCATTCATTCCTCCTAAAAGGATAATTGGCCGGGCGTTATCTTCATCAATTTGCGGGTTGAGGTTGATGATTTGTTTTCCAGCATAGGGACCGAAATTTTGCAGGACTAATTCTAGGAAGATCATGATACAATTTTGGATTTTAGATTTGGGATTGATATTTTTCTTTATCAGATGATTAGAGGAAGGTAAGGATATTACTTTCTTCTCAGTTGAAGAATATAGATTAAATGAACCACGAAGGAGCGAAGAACACGAAGGAAGAGGGAAGAAGGAAGAAGGAAGAAGTTAGTTTTAGGCTGGGAAGGGGGTATTTTATTGGTCTGGGTTATCATCTGAGTTCTTTTGTGTATATTTGAAGTTAGCCCAAGTTTGTGGTTTACTCTCTTTTTTGTCGGGTGTATCTCCTAAACTTAATTGTTTGAATTTTTCCCGAATTGTGGCGACATCACCTTCTAAGGCTGCTTGTCGTAAATCCCGTTTTAAATGGGCATTTTCAATAGCTGCTTCTGGAGAACGGGAACTTGTATCAAAGCATTTTTCTAGGCTTTCGTAGATACCCACACGACGAGTTTTTTTCTTGAATTGCCTTTCTGTATCTAACAGTCTGGCCATTAATTCTAAGTGCATTCCGTCACCGTCACAGATTTCTTCTAATACTCCCCATTCATCACTTCCAAGTATGCTATGGTCAGCACCAGGACGAGGATCTTTAAATACTTCTCCTGTGACTTCTTCATATATGCGGGGGACACTATCATCAAATTCGTGTTTTTCTTCTAACCAGATTCGGCGAATTTCACTCAATTCTGCTTGAGAAACAAGGGTAAGATCACGCATATTTTCAGGCGCATTTCGACGCATTTCTGTTTGCGCTGTTAATAATTTTCTTAACCAATATTCTCGCCAATATTTTGTATATGGACCATGTATCGGTTCGACAGATGTTTCACCATTTAAATTACGTTCAAATAATTGAACTTCTCCCCGTAAACGCCGAAAATCTCTTTTTTCGCGGTCACGGTCTACATCTAATTCAGCACGAAAATCAACTAATGGTTGTAACCATTCTTTTTCTTCATCATTTTGAATCATTGCTTGCATAGATTTATCACTATTAACTAATGTGCAAACCCAGCAACCAAAGCGAGAACTACCACAACTAGGAGTAGAAGTATCAACAACTAAAGGACATTCATTATCTGCTGTTGCACCTCTATACATAGAAAATAAATCTTTATTGCTATATCCCCAAGGATTTGAAAATTGCATTAAATATAGCCAAACTTCATCAGTTCGCCAATCTTCAATAGGTGTGTAAAGGAGAGAATTGATTAAATTAGGATGAGGACAAAGCCTTTCTCTAACTCGACCTGCTTCACGTTTAATCATTATCAAACCGCGAGTTATGCTTTCGGTTTTACGAGTTCCTAAAATAACAATTGTTTCACCATTAGCTCTCACAACATCTCGAATAAAAAGATTAGAAGGCTCAATTTTTAGCCGTCCGGTACACCAGCGGAATTTATTACGCGGTGCTGGGTAGCCTTTACCAATTAAACCAGCCCAGTATGTTTGTTTAGTTTCTGGTTGTAACAAATGGGGTTGTATTGGCATTTTTTGCTCTTGAGCAGCTACTTCCATTTGTTTTAATGAGCTTTTTACCCAA
This sequence comes from Dolichospermum sp. ST_sed8, assembly GCA_028658405.1. Classification (GTDB taxonomy): domain Bacteria; phylum Cyanobacteriota; class Cyanobacteriia; order Cyanobacteriales; family Nostocaceae; genus Dolichospermum. Next base: position 16,111 of record JAKOGY010000044.1, read on the forward strand.
GCAGAAACATAGGGATTTTCTACCCCTGTATCTGTTGTAATTACATGAATGGGTTTAGTTCTTTTTTCTAGTGGAAGTCCAGAAATTGCATTCCAAATAAGCTGTAAAGTAGCAGTGCTGTCTTTTCCACCTGAATAGCCTACTACCCAAGGTATCTGGTCTAAACAATACAATTCTTGAATTTCTGTAGACAGAGCTTGGATATACTCCACTAACTCTGGTACAGTACGATTCGGCTGATTTTTATTTTCTGGTTGTTGTGCTGTAGTCATTTTTCCCTACCTACGTATATATGGACTGAAACTCAATACTTCCCTTCGGAGGAAATCATTTAGTATATAAAAAAACCTGGCTATGAGTGCAAAATATTTTTAAAAATTGCATCCCTAGTATCCATTCTTTTGGACAATAAAGCAAGAGTTATTCACTAAGTTTTCAAAAATCAATATGAATGATAGTACAAACACACTAAATAATCAACTCGCTAACGAGTATCTAGAACGGGAAAATAAGGATAAACAGGTATTAGCTTTACTGCTAGAGCGGTTTTTAGAGAAGAAAGATCAAATTCTTGTCCAAAAAACTGAAATGGGCGGTACTGAGGCTTATGTAGGTTCTGTGACATTGGAATGGTTCGCGGGACGGGTACATTTTGCCTCTGGTTTACCCCTGCTGCAAAAAAAGTACAACCCAGACACAGATAATATTGAAATTGACGCTGACAGTATTGATGAAATCCAACAACGCCCTATTGATTGGTCACGTCAAGCCCCGTTAGTACAGTATTTAGCAGCGAGAAAAAATCATAAATTTCCGGCTGTGTTGGTAGTAATTAATCAACCTTGGGTAGATAACCCCAAAGCAGTGGAGTGGGATAATCAAGGACGGGCTAAAAAAGCGACTACTGATTTTATACCTTTAGATAAAGATGGTAAAGTCGGTTTACTGAATATTTCTGAAGAAAACGTGACAATTTATGCTTTAGATGGTCAGCATAGATTAATGGGTGTACAGGGTTTAATGGAGTTAATTAAATCTGGTAAACTCCAACGTTATAAAAAGGATAAAACTGCGGATGAAAGTTTTATTACTCTATCTGATTTAATTGATAAATATCAAGTAGAACCTGCTTATTTACAAAATTTACGTCAAGAGAAAATTGGGATTGAATTTATTTGTGCGGTGAATACTGGAGAAACCCATACAGAAGCAAAACGACGGGTAAGATCAATTTTTGTTCATGTAAATTTAATGGCTGCACCTTTAACTAAGGGTCAGTTAGCCCAATTAAATGAAGATGATGGTTTTGCTATTGTAGCGCGAAAAATTGCGGTTACACATCCACTTTTAGAACAAAAACCCAATCGCAATCCGCGCGTTAATTGGAATAGTGCCACAGTAGCCGCTAATTCTACAGTTTTAACCACCCTGCAAGCTTTACAAGATATGTCCCAAAGGTATTTGGGGCAAAAGTTCCCCCACTGGAAACCTTTGGAAAAAGGGTTAATTCCTATGCGTCCAGAAAATGAAGAAATTCAGGAAGGAATTACAGATTTTAGACTACTTTTTGATAATTTAGCGAATCTTCCCAGTTATAAAATATTGGAACACGAAGATACAACTGTTTTGCGTCGCTTCCATTTTGAGAAAGACGGAGGGGAGGGAAATATGTTATTTCGTCCAGTTTCTCAAGTTGCTTTAGCGCAAGCTTTGGGAACGTTGGTATTTAAAAAAGGTTTTGCTTTGACGGATATTTTTAAGAAGTTGGAGAAATTTGACCGTCAAGGGGGTTTTAGTAATATGGAATATCCTCAATCTTTATGGTATGGGGTTTTGTATGATCCAAATAAGAAGCGGGTACAGGTAGTAGGAAAAGATTTAGCTGTGAAATTGTTAATTTACATTTTGGGGGGAATGGCTGAAAAAACAGAAGTTACGGCTTTACGTAAGGCTTTAGCTAATGCTAGGACTATGGAAGAACAAACTATAGGTTTTGATGGAAAGTTAGTAAAACCGCAAGATGTAGGACTTCCAGTTATTTTATAATTATGGTTGAAATATATTATAACGATGCCATTGCAAAGCCTCAATATCTGGAAAGTATTTTTCTACTTTAGGTAAAACCAGTATTTCTCCATGAAATTCTGTCATTGTTTTAGCATGGGGAGATACTTCTTTTAATTCTTGACTAACGATAATTTTGTATTTATCATCAACAGCAAACCAACCTCTATCAAAAGCCCAATGATGATTTTTACAAAGTGCTATTCCATTGTGTATTCTGCTGTCATAAAAAGCAGAAAATGGCTTTATATGTGCGCCGTCAACAATATTTTGATTGCCAGTTTTAGTAACTTTTAACCCACAGAAAGCACATTGACAATTATATACAGAAACAACAGCTTTTCTAAAGAAAGCATTTCTAATTAGGGTTTTTTTTAAACTCCATTTAGGGTTATTAGGTAAATTTTGAGTATTATCTAGTTTTTCTACTTCTGGATAATCTTGAAATGTTTGATTAATTTGTAAAAATTCTTCAATTTCATTTTCATTATCCGAGAAAAAAGCAGCTACAAGAGCATCAATTAATTCTTTTCGAGAAGATTCATCTTGTAAGTAGTTAAATAATTCACTGTCCAAATATGCGTATTCAACAGCCTGTTTTAATTTGTTAGTTGTTTTTGGTTGTAAATTATTAAAACCTGCTTTAATTTGTACGTGCCAAAATCCTTCATTTTGCAGATGAAAAAATGGATAATGTAACCCACCTTGATAAGATTGTGAGCCAATAACATCCCAATATTTATTAAAAGCTTGAATTAATTCATCTGAAACAAAAATTTGATTATTGGTAATAACTCCTCTCATAATCAAATCAATTACGGTTAAAAGTAATATCGGTTTATATTGAGCATTACCACGTTTTCGGCTATTACTTACTTTCAGCTTAGAGAACTTTTCACAATAGAAACGAAGATTATTCATGTTTGATAACTTTGTAAAGAATGGAAATAAAATAGGTTATTTCAAAAATCTAGTTAAATTAAAGTCTTCTTCTATATTATTTTCTTGATAATCTATTGCTTTTCTTAAAATTAATAGAAATTGTATTTCATAATCAACAACCCCACGCAATTCAGTTTGTAAAATTTCTAGTCCCCCATTAGCATATTCTTCAAATATTTGAGTCCGTTTATCTTCATATTCATCTTCTCTCGAAGCAAGTATTTGGATATCATTTGTCTCAACCATTCCTAATAATTTTATAATTTTGTCATACCCTAGTGAAGCAAAATTTTCTTGGGGAATTGGAGAAGGCTCTCTTTTTGTAGTATCTCCTAGAGGAACACTTTTTTTATACTTTATTCCTAATGCTGCTGCAAATACCATCACCTCTACATAAGTCTGGAAAGGTCCCGGTGTTTCTTTAGACGTTAGTAACGATTTTACCAACTCAGCCTTATCTTGAGCAATTTTGATTCTATTTGCCGCCATAATTATAAAATATACATTTTTAATATCATAAACCAAACCTAACTTACTAATACCACACTCTTGTGTGCTTTTCTGTGCATCTCTGCGCGAAACAAAAAATCAAAAAACATCCTCATAAACGAGAGAAAGAGGAAACGTAAAATCAACACTAACTAAATGTACCTCATCACCCTCAACAAAAGGATGTAACTCCCATAAACCCTTCTCGTTTAAGCGAAAACAATCCAAACCAATTTTATCAGCACTAATTAAAACATATTCTTGTAAAGTTTCAATCCTTCTATATTGCTGAAACTTTCCCCCCCTATCATAAGCTTCCGTACTTGGAGAAAGCACCTCAACAATTAAACAAGGAAATTGAATAAACTTAATCGCTTGTTTATCCCGTTGATCACAACTTACCATGACATCTGGATAATGAAACGGACCATTTCCCGATATACCCACTTTAGCATCTGCCATAAAAGGACGACATTTCCCCCCACGCAAATGATTTTTTAACCCAGCAGCCAAATTTAAAGCAATAGTAGTATGAGGGATAGTTCCCCCAGTCATAGCAAAAACTTCACCATTGATATATTCATGTTTAATATCTTGCTGTTCTTCCCACTCCAAAAACTCTTCAGGACTCATATAAATTCTATCAGGAATAGCAACCATGATTTTTTCTCCTTTTTTGATAAATTAACTAAAAATTCCCAACAACCAACGATTCACTTCACCATCATCTTGAGTTAAACTGCGGTGAATAGCTTCCTTAACAGTAGCTATTTGCAACCCTGGTAACACCTTTGATTCCTCAATTCTCCTACTACCACCATCAACTATTTCAAAAGCAATAATATCATCATTATTAGCATCCATTACCCAATATTCCTTTACCCCTAACCGTTCATAGAGTAACCGCTTAAAACCCAAATCATCATTAATAGAAGCAGCAGCGATTTCTACAACTAAAGTTGGTGCTGCTAACTCATTAATATTTACAGGAGAATTATTCAAAGGGGGAAATTTCACCTTATCTCCAATATAAAAAGCCAAATCAGGTTGACATTCACTTTCGCTGGTTCTGCGAAAACTGGTATTTACCCAACCTTTAATCTTAATGTTTTTCAATGTCGCATACAGATTAACAACATTTGCAACAACATTATTATTGTTTCCATGAATTGAACCAACTGGTGACATTTCAACCCTCATGTAATCTTGATAATAATAAAATCTTCCCTGTTGATAATTAGGATGATCAACAAATTCCATAAACTCATCCCAACTGACATTTACCCAGGTATCTGTAACGATATTTGGTAAATTAGCAATAACCATGAAACTTACCTCTGTTTTTCTACTTCAATAATTTCCGTATATTCAAAACCATTCAAACTTTGTCTAACCAAAGAATATCTTTCCCTCCCCAACTCAATAAAATCCTGTTCACAATTAGGCTTAGAAGAATAGTAAACTAATACATATTCCTTCCCAATTTTATTAGCAATCTCCTCCTCAACTTCTACCCTCCATTGAGTTTTAGTTACTAACACAATTAACTGATTTGCTAACTTAGGAATAGTTCTCGCAATGTGACGACGAGAATTAGCATCTAAACTCCCAAAAGGAGAATCCATAACAATAGGAAAAGTGCTACTATCAGGAACCATCATCATTTTCCGATTTTCACTCCAGTCACGCACCTTATCAATAATACTAGCGATAAAAGATAAACTGAGAATTTGATTTTCTCCCGTCGAAGCTGCAACTTGTGCTTCAATTCCCGTCGTATTTTCCACCAAACTTAATTCATACTTTTCGCTAATTTTGGGAACATAAGGAGTAAAAGAAATAGCCGAGAAAATTTCCTGTACCCGTTGTTCCAATTGCAGACGAAATTGATTTTCTTGACGGTTTCTAACTTCTGATAACCGTTCAATAGCATCTTGAGTAGCATTAATCCGACGTTGTGCTAAAGATTGTTTTTCCTCATTCTGTTTTTGTTTAGAAATCTGTTTTATCAAAGCATCAATATCTGTTTTTAGGTGAGAAACTTCCTGTTGATTTGCACCCTGTTCTCGATTTAATTCATCAATTTTGGCTTCAATTTCATCCAGGCGTTTTTGTAAACTACTAATTTCCTCATTCGGATCTTTTCGTAATTGTTCTTGAATACCATCTAATTCAGATTCAACTTGTGCTAAATTTTCTCTTAACTGTTGAATTCGGACTTGTTCTCTATCTGCTTCTTCCCAAAAAGAATCAGCTTGGTTATCAATTTCATCAACTTGTGCGCTCATTCTAATTGCGGTTTCTTCCACAGTTGAAGAACCTGCTTTTTTCATGAGATTTTTAACATGAAAATGAGTATGAGTTCCTTCTCTTAAATCCGCACCACAAATACATCTTCCAGCAGTGAGTAAATCATTGACAAATTCTCGTGAAATTCCCGCAGTTAATTCACCCCGTTGTTTTAAATCTGTAAATATTTCCCGAAACTTAGTAGTAGTTTCTGACAACAGCACTGTATAACCCCGTGCGGAAATAACTTTTTTTAAATTCTCCCGTGTTTTCTTCAATTCGTCCCGTAAACTATCCTTTTGAGATTCTAAACTTTGCTTTCTTTCCTGTAATTCCTTAACAGCACTCAATTCTCTTAACTTATTACTAACTTCTTTTTTAAATGTTTGATGATTTTCCAACTCTTGATTTATTTCCGTTTGACGTTTATGGATATTTTCAATTTCCAGTTCTTGCTTTTCTTGCTGATTCAATAACTGTTTAGTTTCCGCGTCACCAATATGTTTTAAATCAGTTTCTAAAGTTTTTTTAGCATCTTTCAGGTGTTTAATAGAAAGTTCAATAACTTCCACACCCAAAAAAGTTCTAATTGCTGCTGCAATTTCCGCTTTATTATTAGAACGAACAATTTCTTCAATGCGTTCACCGTCAAAGAAAAAATATTGATGTAAACTGGCTGGTAAAATCTGAGTAATGATTTCCTCAGCTTGCTGAAGAGGAAAATACCATTTTCCGTCATCTCCAGCAACTTGAATTTTTAACTGAGTTTTCCCAGCTTCAATAAAATCACTTTCATTTTTATAAACCCGACAACCACGAGTAGCACGATAACGATTACTTTCATGTTCCCAACCAACTTCTACCCAACATTCCACAGGTTGACTAGGTTGAGATTCCGCAATTGCGCGTTTATTTACTAACTGTTCAGTTGACGCAAAAGCCGCACTAAATTTTTCATATAAAACCCAAGTAAACGCATTCAAAATACTAGTTTTACCCGCTCCATTACTCCCGTAAATCATGGTAGTATTTCTAACATCTCCACCAGCTAAAGTTATTTCGGGAGTTTTCCCATAAAAGGAACGAAAATTACATAATTTAATCGAAGTTAGCTTCATTGCACCGCTTCCTTCACTATTGTGAGAATATCATCATTAATATGACCTTTGCTTTTTCTATCTAATCGGCTTTTCTCTAATTTACATACCTTCTCAATAATTTGCTTTACCTCAGGAGGTGCGCTGGTAATTGGTTCTTGAACATCTTCAATGTTTGATTCTGGTATCATTTTCAAACAGCAATAGATTTATTTTCTATTTTAACCAGTTCTGATCCTATTTTTATCTGTCTGTCAATTACAAATCTTAACGCAGCCAGAAGCCAGGGAATAAATTCCCTGTCTGATAGCTAAAGTCGGTTAAAACCGACTATTATAGTGGTATGCACTGGGATGGGATACACAATTGACCAGAAAATTTATACACTAAAAGCTTTCAAGTCTGTTCTCTTTTCCCTGCTATATCAAATTAAAATGGAAATCGTACCCTAGCTTTAGGAAAACTAACCATGACAGTTACTATTGCTAAATGGAGTTTAGACGACTATCATCGTATGATTGAAATTGGCCTTTTAGCTGGTCGTCAAGTTGAACTACTAAATGGAGAAATTATCAACATGGCACCGGAAGGACCAGAACACGCGCAAATTAATACTGACTCTGCTGAATATTTGCGAGAATTACTTGGTTCAAAAGCACTGGTAAGAGATGCAAAACCTATTACAATACCTAATAGCAATTCCGAACCAGAACCAGATTTAGCAATAGTTGAACCATTGCGGGCTATTTATCGCAATCATCATCCTTGTCCTGAAAATATATTTTGGTTAATCGAATATTCTAAAACAACCCTGAATAAAGATTTAGATGTAAAACGCAAAACCTATGCTGCTGCATTAATTAATGAGTATTGGGTAGTAGACTTAAAAAATCAACAATTAAAAGTGTTTAGAGAACCAATAAATGGTAATTATTCTAGAGAATTAACCTTTACTTACGGTGAAATATCTCCCTTAGCATTTCCAGAAATTAAAATTTCTATTCAACGGTTACTACAAGGATTTTAACAACTAGAGTTTAGACTAAATTTGATTTTTAAAGCTACAACCCTTATGTAACAAAGGGTTTCGATTTTGGATTTCTATCAATCGTAAAAATCATCAAAACCTTTCTGGATAATACTTTGGCGGTTTAATACATTAAGGGACTGACGTTTCAGAGGTATCAAAGCTTTCAGAATCATCAAATTAAAATAGTTTTGGGGGTTGACTTGCACAGTTATATGTGATATCCTGATAATGGGAATCCGTACCTTTATAAAAATTTTACTTCCACTCCATTATACTAATATAGCACATCGCCGGCGATGTTGCAAGCCGACTCCCAAAAAAAAATTTCGCGCCAGATATAAAAGAAATTGTGTAGAATTGGATATTATGATCAAGCTAGATAATGGATTTTCAACTCCAAGCACCCTTTGTCCCTACCGGTGATCAACCACAAGCGATCGCACAACTTTCTGCTAGTATTCAAAAAGGAAATCATTATCAAACATTACTCGGTGCGACAGGAACGGGTAAGACGTTTTCCATAGCCGCCGTCATTGAAAAAGTCGGTAGGCCTACCCTAGTATTAGCACATAATAAGACATTAGCCGCCCAGTTATGTAACGAACTGCGGGAGTTTTTTCCTCATAATGCAGTTGAGTATTTTGTCAGTTATTACGATTACTATCAACCGGAAGCATATCTCCCCGTTACTGATACTTATATAGAAAAAACATCAGCAATTAATGAAGAAATAGATATGTTACGACATTCCGCTACCCGTTCCTTATTTGAACGTAAAGATGTGATTGTTGTAGCTTCAATTAGTTGTATTTACGGTTTAGGAATGCCGGCGGAATACCTGAAAGCCGCAATTCGTTTACAATTAGGAATGGAAATTGATCCCCGTCAAGTTTTAAGGGATTTAACAGCAGTCCAATATACTCGTAATGACATCGAAATGGGGAGAGGAAAATTTCGGGTTCGGGGTGATGTTTTAGAAATTTCCCCTGCTTATGAAGATAGAATTATTCGCGTGGAATTTTTCGGTGATGAAATTGATGCAATTAGATATGTTGATCCTGTTTCTGGGGAAATTCTCCACAGTTTAGAAGCGGTTAATATCTATCCTGCACGTCACTTTGTTACCCCCAAAGAAAGAGTAGAAATTGCTTGTGCAGATATCGCTGATGAATTAAAACAGCAACAATTAACATTAGAATCAATGGGTAAATTAGTCGAAGCGCAACGCATAGATCAACGCACCCGTTATGATTTAGAAATGTTACGAGAAGTGGGATATTGTAACGGCGTAGAAAATTACTCTCGTCATTTAGCAGGTAGACAAGCGGGAGAACCACCAGAATGTTTAATTGATTATTTTTCTAAAGATTGGTTATTAGTGATAGATGAATCTCATGTTACTGTTCCGCAAATTCGGGGAATGTATAACGGAGATCAGGCTAGGAAAAAAGTATTAATAGATCATGGTTTTCGGCTTCCTAGTGCGGCGGATAATCGTCCTTTACAAGCGGAAGAATTTTGGCAAAAAGTTAATCAATGTATTTTTGTTTCTGCGACTCCAGGAAATTGGGAATTAGAAATTTCTGAAGATAATATTATTGAACAGGTAATTAGACCAACGGGAGTAATAGACCCAGAAATATTTGTGCGTCCCACGGAAGGACAAATTGATGATTTATTAGGAGAAATAAAAGATCGAGTTGACCGTCAGGAAAGAACTTTAGTTACCACTTTAACTAAACGCATGGCGGAAGATTTAACTGAATATTTAGCAGAGAGGGGAATTAAAATCAGATATTTGCATTCAGAAATTAATTCCATTCAACGCATTGAGATATTACAAGATTTGCGAAATGGGGTTTTTGATGTGTTAGTCGGTGTCAATTTATTGCGAGAAGGTTTAGATTTACCCGAAGTTTCTTTAGTCGCAATTATGGACGCAGATAAAGAAGGTTTCTTGCGGACTGAACGTTCTCTAATTCAAACTATCGGTCGGGCTGCGCGTCACATTAGAGGAAAAGCAATTTTATATGCTGATAAAATGACAGGAAGTATGATTAAAGCCATTGATGAAACTGATAGAAGAAGAGGAATTCAAACGGCTTATAATAAACTGCATGGAATTACACCCCAACCAATTATCAAAAAATCTACCAATTCAATCTTATCATTTTTAGATGCCTCTCGGCGGTTAAATGCAACTGATTTAAAAATGGTTGATGAACATTTAGATGAAATATCATTAGAAGACATTCCAGAGTTAATTATGCTGTTAGAAAAACAAATGAAGGAAGCAGCCAAGAAGATGGAATTTGAAGAAGCTGGAAAATTGCGCGATCGCATCAAGCATTTAAGAGATAAAATGTTGGGTAGATAAAATAAATGTATAATTAACGCCTTACTAACTTCTTTTGCATAGCAGCATCTTGAATAACATATTTATTGCTAGTAAACACCTGAATACCTGGAACAACACTATAATCCATATCATCAGTAATAATCTTAACTGTTCCTGCTCCTGCTTTGCTAATAGCTTCAAGCATCAGCAAATCATAACCATCAACTGCTTGAGTAGTAAATCGGTTAATAGCAGCATCAGTTGTTGCGTCATCTACTGTTAAATCAATAGGAATTGCAATTTTTTTGATTCGTCACCAAGTAAACTGAACTTCAGCGACTACATTAGCTCTTTCTTTTGGATAATCATGACGGTATTTCTTAAAGTGTAAATATCCATTAGATTGAACATAAATATCATATTCTGTTTTCTCAATAATATGAGCAAGTTCAGCTAAAGTGAGTCCATAATAAGTAAGAGTAGCTCCATTTGAAAGAGCTAGATTGATATAATTGGGATAGTTAGGATAATTACTGAGTTGGTAACTATTAGCACCAAACCCAGCATTTCTATAAGTTTGCCAAAACCAGACGTTAGTATCTACAAAGAAAATATCACTTTGCTGTGGTGTATCAGTTTTGATATCTATGATATCAGCTTGAATAATTGCCATACCTCAAAAACTTCCAGCCATATCTGTAATCACCGTATCCACAGCATTACGATATTTATCATCAGAGTAATATCGTTTAGCATTAGCCATTACGTGATTAATAACATCCCACCCATCTTCATTGAGAAAAGTAAATTCAAGCAATTGATTCAACTTCTCAGATGGGATATCTTTTAACAATTGACCAAATGCAAAATTCACAAATGGAGATGCAAAAATCTTCACTCCTGCAAAATCTAACTCCACAGTTTTATCAGTTAGTAAACATGGATGAATCTGATCATATAACTTTTGTCCACCATCAGGAGTGATGGCATACTCGCCAACTATATCGTAAACTTTATACATCATGTCCTTATCTCCCTTTCTCTAAAGCTTCAGCTTCTTGAGTTTAGGAACTTCTGAAGCTAAACAGTAGTATTTTTCATCACATCGAAAAGCTATATTGACTAGCGTTCCCGAAAAATTAGTACAAATGTTTTTGTATTTAACTCCATTATCCCCTATATTGACATAGCTTTGACATACTCACCGACCTGAAGGTGCGGTGATTCTTGACGCTTCACTGACTGACGCTAACCGTTGCTAGTCTTACT
>JAKOGY010000445.1 GCA_028658405.1 Dolichospermum sp. ST_sed8
CATAAATAATTTCTGGATTCCCCTCTTCAGGGGAATGACATGAAAACAGGATCAATCATTCTATGGAGTTCTCTTAGGCTAAATATTTTTGCCCGTGTCGCTTATATCTCAGCACGCTTTGTGACTGAGCTTTACGCTTACCGGGTAATACTGTAAGATGCTTTCTTTATAGAAATGCTGTTATATTAGCTGATTTTAGCAACATTGCTGATATTTTGCTGTTAATGTTGCTTTTGTCTTGGGACTCGCCACAATAGAAAAATTGCCATAATTATAGTTGGTGATAAAACCATAATTAGCACATTTGTCACCGTTGCTGGTAGTAATAAAAACGGAGCAGCATATTTAATTAATACCGATAGCAAAGCCGAAAATAATAGCAGCTTTAGCAAAAATCCGATAGCCTGTGTAACATAGCCAGGTTTATTTTCCATAGCAGTGCGGCAAAACACATGATTTTATAGAGTATTTACCAGTTTAAACATTTATTTCCAGTTTCTACAATAAATTATGTTGTAATTGAGTGGTGAGACACCTTTGATTAATTTTTTCAGATAGTTTAGGATAGGGCAGAAATTACAGCAATGTAGATTCATGTACTATGATTGCAAAGTTACCAAATTCTTTCTAGGCATACTTCGCAAAAACTTATACTAACCATCATTCTTGTGCGTCATTGTGCTGATTTTTAAAGAAAATTCTAGTCCGAATAGACATACCTATAGAGCCTTGAATCAGCTACTGTTGACAGGCAAATCTGTAAGGTTTATAGCTTGCATCTTACCCTTATTCATCTGGTGGGGGTACAAAGCAGTACAAAGCCAATTTGTTCAACCACAAGCAATCTTAGTTTTGGGCGGTTCTACTCGCTCATTAGAAAGAGAAAAGTTTACAGCCCAACTAGCTCATCAATATCCAAATATACCCATTTGGATCTCTGGCGGTAGTCCACCTCAGTATACTAAAAAAATATTTGCTAAAGCAGGTATTGATACCCGGCGTTTAACCTTAGATTATGAAGCTGTAGACACAGTTACTAATTTTACTACCATAGTGGATGAATTACAATCTCGTGGCATCAAAAGTGTTTATTTAATTACATCTGACTTTCATATGCGTCGTGCTTGCGTCGTTGGTGAAATTGTTTTAGGTAGTCGGGGGATGAATTTTAAACCTGTATCAGTTCCTTCCGAAAATTCACCAGAACCTATTGAAAAATCTATTCGGGATGGTGCTAGGGCAGTTATTTGGGTAGCCACAGGTTATACAGGTGCAAATCATGGCAAAAATAAACAGTAATTATAGGATCTTTTTTGATCATTTGATGAATGATTTTTAGATCCGTAGGTTGGGTTGAGGCACGAAACCCAACCTAATGACTACAAGCACTGTAAATATTTTTGTCCAATTACTTATATCATTTACCTAATATATAATACGCTATAAGAACCCGTCCTTAATCTACCGTGATATCATTTACAGAAAACTTGGGAAATATAAAAAACAAAGGTATATTTTCCCTAATCACTGGTAAAAGAGATCAGGTATTATTAGATATAATAACCATACCTGGTGGCAAATTCCTCATGGGTTCACCAGATGGAGAAGGATATGATGACGAAAAACCTCAACATGAAGTAACAATTCAACCTTTCTACATGGGAAAATACCCCATTACTCAAGCACAATGGGAAAAGGTCGCAAGTTTACCAAAAGTAAATATTGATTTAAACTCTAAACCATCATATTTTAAAGGTGAAAATCTTCCTGTTGAACAAGTTTCATGGCTTGAGGCACAGGAATTTTGTGCCAAACTGACCAAAGCTACAGGCAAATTATATCGCTTGCCTAGTGAATCTGAATGGGAATATGCCTGTAGAGCAAAAACTACAACTCAGTATCATTTTGGTGATAACATTACGGCTGATTTAGTAAATCATGATCGTAAATATGGAAAAACCACAGAAGTAGGAAAATTCTCTCCTAATGCTTTTGGTTTATAAGTACCTAAGCAAAATTAATTTTATATTCTTTTCCAAATTCTCGAATGATTTTTTCAACATAGTTCACTAAATT
>JAKOGY010000446.1 GCA_028658405.1 Dolichospermum sp. ST_sed8
TCCTGCCCGTCCTTGATGATTAGCGGGCAAGATGCCCGCACTACAAGAAATTTTTGGGTATTTTTTTAATTGGAAGTCCCCAAAGCTATAAATGTTGTTTTAGATAAAGGGAAAGTTAGATCCTTAATGGTATACTCAAAAAGGCTAGAAGCTGGACTTCTTTATCATACAAAGAACAAGGTTCAAAGCCTATCCCCGTTGCGGGGAGAGGTTTACAAGAGGGGTTTCATATTTGGTTAAATTATGAACCGTTTGCAGTATATACAAAACTCAGTTTTAATCACAGAAAATATGAAAAGCAAAATTGCGAAAATTCTACCCTTCTTCTGTTGCTTTACCCTTGGTTTTACCCCTATGGTAGCCTACGGTCAATTATCTGTTTCTCCTTTAACAATTCAACGCAAAGCAGAATCAGGACAAGCTAGGGGAGTGATTGAAATTTCTAATAATTCTAATAAACCCTATCGAGCTAGAGTTTCCTTGTCACCCTTCACTTATAATCGGGAAGGATTGCAAATTTTACAATCTAGTCCTAATGACTTAACACCCTATTTAACATTTTCTCCCCGTGAATTAGTCATTGCACCAGGACAACAACGTTCAATTCGTTTTAATGCTAGGTTACTTCCTAGTTTACCCCAGGGAGAATATAGAGCCATGTTCTCTGTGGAAGAACTTCAGGATAACAATTCTACTCAAGCAAATCAGGTTTCTGTTGCTGTCAATATAGCAGCAACAATATATGTGATTAATGGTGATTTTGTTCCGACAGTGGCAGTAGAAAAGGCATTTTACGATGGACAGAAAAAGCAAATTAGATTATTAGTTAATAATACAGGTGAAGCTACAACCCGCGCTAAAACTGAATGGAATTTAAGTCAAGATGGAAAAACAGTTAATTCTGGTAAAGTAGAAGAAACTACTATTATTGCCAAAGGTGAACGGTATATTGAAATATCCTATCCCCCTCAAGGAAAAACCCTGACACCTGGTAATTACCAACTGTCAGGAAAACTATCTTGGAATGCTAAAAAGGCCGAAAATTTACCCTTTAATCTCAATTTCACTTTGTCTCCAGCAGATATCAATCTAGGGAAAAAACCCCCACAATAGATAATAGAATATCTAACCAGTATTGCGTTATATTGTCTATTATTTTATAAGCTCAGGATATTTTCATGGTTGTGGTACAATCTATAAATTAAGGGTTTGAATGATTACCCAGGGATGCATCACTACGCTGTGCTAAGTTCAGCAGAACTTTTCAAATACCCTCTCATTACTCAAGTTAATGATGCTTCTATTTCTCCTAAAGCAGAAGCAAAATCACCGCAATTTGTTGTCTTACCAATAGGAATTAATATTGGTAAACGTAATGTTTTACAATCTGCTTCCGTTAAAGGTTATGAAGACGGAGAAAAAGCTGTTGATTTTCCTAATTGGTTAGTTCCTTTTCAAGATATAACTACAGCATTAAACCTGACTGTTAGTAGCTTACCGAATGGAGAATTAGAAATAAAAGGAGTGGGTTTAATTAAACGCATTAAACTTAATGAATTAACCTCAGACCCAGAACTAGGTTTGACTATATCTATCGCCAAAATTGAGGAGTTATTACAAGTTAGATCTCAATTTGATATTGCGGCTTATTCAATTATATTAGAACCACCTTGGTTAAATTTCAAAGGGAGAAAAAACTACCAACCAGAAGCTCCAGTAATTGTAGAAGGTTTACCTGTTGTTAAAAGTCCTAATTTTACTTTCTCAACTGTGGGACAAAAAGTTAATATTAGTGGTAGAGAAAATAGTCAAGAATTAACTAATCAAGGTAGTTTAAATGTTCTGGGTACAGTATTAAAAGGAAGTTGGTATTCTCGAATTAATCAACCTAATTTATTGGACAGTACCACGTGGCAACTACAAGAAGGACAATATTTAAACCGCAGTGATTTTCATGATTATGTAAGTACCTAAGCAAAATTAATTTTATATTCTTTTCCAAATTCTCGAATGATTTTTTCAACATAGTTCACTAAATT
>JAKOGY010000447.1 GCA_028658405.1 Dolichospermum sp. ST_sed8
GGGAAGCTAATCATATTCCTCTCAAGTTTTTAGTTATTAACAAATAGGTAAAGTTACTTTTTCACTATTTGGAGATTGTTGGTTGTGGTTGTCTGAATCAGGATTTCCAGGATTTAAGGATGTACAGGATTGTTATTTGTAGGTTTTCTGTGAATGTTTAATGATTATAAATTATGATTTAGAGAAAAATATATTTCCTATCATTCACAAAAACCTATATTTTCTAAAAAACATCCTGTTAATCCTCTAATCGGTGGATATCCTGATTCAGACAAAGAATTTCGTCAAGGTTTGTATAATAGAAAAATCAGGGAAAGTTTGCAAATATTAATCAGACGGAATAAACGTACTTGGCCATGGATTTTTGAGAAATAAGGGACAAAACAATGAATCAAAATAATTTATTGGCAACCTTGCAAGAAAATCGCTTAATGCAAACAGAAGAACAAGTTACAAATTTTGAAAATGCTTTAGCTGAAATAGCTGAAAATCCTGATGAAAATAAATTATCTGCCTATCATCTAATTTTAGATGATCAATGTCAACAGCCAGAAGTGATGTTTAGCTTAATTCATTTTCTGGAATCTTTTGATATAGAACCACAAATTACAGCATTTATTAATGTTATTCCCCAATTAATGATCACTGCACCAGAATGGACAAGAATTATTCATAACCGGATTTTAAATGATGTATCAGCGTGTCAAGTTTATCAAAATCTATTACATTCAGCTAATTTAAACACTCCTCATTTTATCTATCATCTTTTAGAAGAAAGTATTATCAATAAATTGGAAATTAAAGAAAGTGTATTAACGTGATTGTCAGAATCAGGATAACCAGGATTTAAGGATGTACAGGATTTGATTGACTTTTTACTTGATAAAGATAAATGTAATATTCCATCATTCCCAATAGTCGGTTTAAACCGACTTTAGCTTTTAGACAGGGAATTAATTCCCTGGCTTCTGGCTATTTGGAGATTGTTGGTTGTGGTTGTCTGAATCAGGATTACCAGGATTTAAGGATGTACAGGATTGTTATTTATAGATTTTCTGTGAATATTTAATGATTATAAATTATGATTTAGAGAAAAATATATTTTCTATCATTCACAACAACCTATATTTTCTAAAAAACATCCTGTTAATCCTCTAATCGGTGGATATCCTGATTCAGACATTATTCACTAATACTCCAATCTTCTAAACGCAAATTAGGAACTTTTTCAAAGTCTTTAAAATTACGAGTTACTAAAATCCCATTGACTTATAATGTAATTGCAGCAATGCGTAAATCTTGAGTACCAACGCGGATTTTTTGCTTAACTAATTCAGTGTAAATATTACCCGCAGCTTCGCTAAATTGCAGTAAATTGGCAGTTTTAAAAAACTCTAAATTAGCCTGAAAATTTGCATAAGCTAATACTAATTTATCCGATAATGAGGCATTTCTAATAACATTAAACCTACCGCGCAATTGTTCCTCAGCAGTAATTATAGTTATGGCAATTTCTTCAAATTTGACACTATTAACACGCTGTACAATCAATGGATTTCTGTGTTGAAAGAGAGAAACACGATCTGTATCAAGTACCCATAAACTCATTTTATATGCTCCTGATTTTCAATTTCTTGATAATATTCCTCCATTTCTGCATCTAATTCACGACGATATTCTTCTATATATTCCTGCACTTCATCAAAATGTGGATCATCCTCAAACATTCCTGCAAATTTCATCCAAGGATGTTCTGTTTTAACTGGTTCAATTTCTAAAGTTACTATTTCTGGTTTTCGTGCTTGAAAAAGCTGAATAAGATTATTTAAAGCTTCTTCTTTAGTAGCACCTAAACCTTGACATTCTGGTAAACTTAATAATGTCGCTTTCACAGTGCCATCTTCTTGGTTTTCAATTAACACATCATAAGTTAACTTGGTTGCAATTGTGGAAAGAGCATTTTTAACAGCTAAAATCATGATATTTTTACTCTTCTAACTCTGAATTAATTATAACA
>JAKOGY010000448.1 GCA_028658405.1 Dolichospermum sp. ST_sed8
GTTCCAGAAGCTAAAGTTAAAGCAACGGTTTCATTATTTTCAACAGTGGTATCTGGTGTGGGGTCAATGGTGAGAGTTGCTGTACTTGAACCCGCTGCAAAGGTGATAGTTCCAGTTGTAGCTGTGAAACTAGCAGCACCAGTGGCAACGTAGTCAGTACCTAGTGTAGCTGTTCCAGAAACTCCATAGTTCACAGTTAAGCCGGAAATGGTACTTCCAGTTCTGGTGAAAGTGTAAACTAAATTTGAGGTTCCGTCTTCAGTGACGCTGGTGGGATTGAGGCTTAAACTGATAACAGGAGTGTCATCATCAACAATGGTTCCTATAACTGCTGTGGCTGTATCGACACTGTAACCTGATCCAGAAGCTAAAGTTAAAGCAACGGTTTCATTACTTTCAATGGTGGTGTCTACTGTTGGGTCAATGGTTAGAGTCGCAGTTGCTGAACCAGCCGCAAAGGTAATCTTTCCTGTTGTAGAACTGAAGCTTGCTGCCCCTGTTTGAGTATAGTCACTGTCTAATGTGGCCGACCCTCCAACGTTGTAGTTAACGGTTAGAGGACTGGTCAGATCTATAGGGGTAGTTGTACCCGACGCACGAGTGAATGTGTAAACTAGATTCCCAGTCCCGTCTTCCACCACACTAGCAGGAGCAACTGAGAGACTAACAACAATATTCTCGGACTCGTTATCACGAATGATTACGGTTCCACTGTTTTGTCTTCCTAAATCGTAACTGTTAGTATCAATTAAGGAGAGGATTACGGTCTCATTCCCTTCGGTCAGAGTATCGTCAACTGGAGTAACCGTAACGGTGGTTGAAGCACTGCCCGCAGGAATAGTTACGGTAGAAAGAATGGGATTGTAGTCAGCGCTAGATGCAGATCCAGAAAGTGAGTAACTGACCGTGAGAGGAGCTACAGTGCTGCCTGTACGAGTGATTGTAAACACACCCTGATCAGGTGTTGTTCCTTCTTTGGCGTAGTCGTCAGTTGCGACGACTGTAACCAGGGTGGCATTACCAAAACTGGACGCTTGCACAAAAACTGCCGAATCTAATTCACCATCAGCCGTATCGGCGATCGCCAGTTTGATGCGACTAGCAACACCAGGAACAAGACCTGTTGCTGTTGCACTCAATACAGTTGTAAAACCATCGAACTGTATATCCTTAGTAGCATTTCCAAAATAATTGGGAACGAAAAATGATGAGTTGGTTGCAGGTGTTGCAGTTCTGGAATTACCACCGTTGATCGTGTTGATAGCAACAGGAGTTGTAGTACCAGGCACAAGAGCAATGTTTTGACCATTCAAGTAAAAGGCAAAAACATCATTGAATCTTGTGCCTACCCATTCAGGATACTCTTCAGAAGCAAACACATAGGAGAAACTGACCTCACTCGACGTGGGAATAAAGTCAAACTCTAATACTGCTGCATCATATGTGCCGAGAGAACCGACTATCTTACTTAGATCGGTGTCACCTAGTTTCTCATTATTCTGGCCAGCCGAATCAATGGTGTTTGTATTGGCCGCAAAACTAATCTGTCCAGTGCTGAGAACAATGCCGCTCTCTATCCCTATACCTGCTCCTATTCCTCCGGTAAAAGTACCAACCGCACCATTTACACCTTTAAAAGTGATGTTGCTCGTGGTGATGCCAGATGCGACTAAGGTATCAACAAGTTGTTTCGCTCCAGTCAGATTGCTTAAATCTTTCGTATTCAATAGACTCATAATCAAAAATATCGAAAATAACGCTTTCTCAACTAATGATACTACACTGACAGTGAAAGTACAATACCTTCAACGAAGAAAAATAATTTCAACGAATATCTTGTCAGCATGAGTAAATATATTTAAAATATTTTTCCCAGCAGGTTATTTTGTCAAAAAAAGAATTTCATAAAACAGCTAAAACCCAATCATAAGTACCCATGCAAAATTAATTATACATTTTAATAATAAATTGATAAAATAAATTATGGTTCTA
>JAKOGY010000449.1 GCA_028658405.1 Dolichospermum sp. ST_sed8
CAACCTATAGGACTCCTATTTGATTTTTGAACATATACGTAGGGTGGGCATTGCCCACAATATCCGGGTTTTGGTGGGCAATGCCCACCCTACAATACTTAGATATTGTTCAAAAATAATTTAGGATTCCTATATAAATTTCCAACTGTTAAAGATAGAAAGATCAATGCAACTTTAGTCAAGAAGTATAGATAGAATAAACTTGTGTTATCCCTAATGTTTAATCGCTAAAACCTATATATCTCATGGATTTTGCTAATTTTGCATCCCAGTTAAATGCTGGAACGATTTTACCAGAGGGAATTGTCATTGTTACCCTCTTGGGGGTTTTGATTGTTGATTTGATCTTGGGACGGACATCTGCTCGCTGGATTGCATATCTAGCGATCGCTGGTTTAACAGCCGCGATTATTGCTCTATACTTCCAATGGGATACAACTAATCCCATAGCCTTCACTGGTAGCTTTAACGGTGATGACCTGAGTATTATCTTTCGCGGTATCATCGCGTTGTCAGCAATGGCGACAATATTAATGTCCATTCGCTACGTCGAACAAAGTGGTACGGCTTTAGCCGAATTTATCGCCATTTTGATGACTGCGACTGTGGGAGGAATGTTTTTGTCCGGAGCTAATGAGTTGGTGATGATTTTCATCTCTCTAGAAGCCTTGAGTATTTCCTCTTATTTGTTGAGCGGTTATACAAAACGTGACCCCCGTTCCAATGAAGCAGCGCTGAAATACCTCTTGATTGGTGCTTCCAGTACGGCGGTATTTTTGTATGGTGTCTCCCTGCTGTATGGTTTATCCGGTGGACAAACAGAACTAACTGCGATCGCTAATGGTATTGCTACAGCTAATGTAGGTCAGTCTCTAGGTTTAGTAATTGCTCTAGTTTTCGTAATTGCGGGTATTGGCTTCAAAATTTCCGCTGCACCCTTTCACCAATGGACACCGGACGTTTATGAAGGCGCACCCACCCCAGTTATTGCCTTTTTATCCGTCGGTTCTAAAACAGCAGGATTTGCCCTCGCTATTCGCTTATTAACCACTGTCTTTCCTATTGTGGCTGATGAGTGGAGATTTGTCTTCACCGCTTTGGCTGTGCTGAGTATGATTTTGGGTAACGTTGTTGCTCTAGCTCAAACAAGCATGAAACGGATGTTAGCTTATTCATCTATTGCCCAAGCTGGGTTTGTGATGATTGGCTTAATTGCGGGAACTGATGCCGGTTATTCCAGTATGATCTTCTATCTACTGGTATATCTGTTTATGAACCTGTGCGCCTTTAGCTGTGTGGTGTTGTTCTCTCTGCGAACCGGAACAGACCAAATTTCTGAATACTCTGGTTTGTATCAAAAAGACCCACTTTTAACATTGGGTTTGAGTATTTCCCTGTTATCATTGGGTGGTATTCCGCCATTAGCCGGATTTTTCGGGAAGATTTATCTATTTTGGGCAGGTTGGCAAGCTGGTCTTTACTGGTTAGTTTTACTCGGTTTAATTACCAGTGTGGTTTCTATCTACTACTACATTCGTGTAGTGAAAATGATGGTAGTTAAAGAACCCCAGGAAATGTCCGATGTAGTCAAGAATTATCCTCAAGTTCGGTGGGATTTACCAGGACTTAGACCTTTACAAGTGGGGTTGGTAGTAACTTTAATAGCTACTACTATTTCTGGAATTTTATCCAATCCCTTGTTTACTTTGGCTAATAATTCTGTTACTAACACTCCTATGTTGCAAGCAGCAAAAGTTGCCAGTACACAAGCTAGTGTTATTACAAATCAACAGCTACAGGAATTTTAAGTTATTCCTAAAATAATGGGTAATTGGTAATGAAGCTGATCTTCAATGTCCAATTACCCATTTTTATGATTAAAAATATCCTAACTTGTCCCATAGATATGGAGTTTGACACTTATCAGTATTTGTGTCAAACTTGTGCGTGTATAGTCTTTAACTAAAAAGTGTTAC
>JAKOGY010000450.1 GCA_028658405.1 Dolichospermum sp. ST_sed8
TGTTATACTAGATATTCACGATATCTCAGATGTCAGGGAATGTCTCGGTTAAAAGTATCAGTATGTCACTAATGTAATAAGAGTATAGTTAGACTCATTATTCATCGTGCAACGAGTTAACAGTGCATGAGCTATTGCGTAAATCCCACCTGTTCTCATCCTAAAAATCCAGCCTCTAGTCAGATATGTGAGGCTTGTGGCTCCCAATTACTATTGCGCGAGCGCTTTCGAGTGGTAAAACCAATAGGTCAAGGTGGTTTTGGGGCAACATTTTTAGCAGTAGAGGAAAATCTACCAGGCAACCCCCCCTGTGTAATTAAACAATTACGTCCATCAAGTACAACTCCGTACATATTAAAGATGGCACGAGAGCTATTTGCCAGAGAAGCAGAAACTCTAGGTAAAATCGGTAATCATCCGCAAATACCCAGGCTACTGGACTATTTTGAAGATAGTAATCAATTCTACTTAGTTCAAGAATATGTAAGCGGTTTGACTCTCCAACAAGAAGTAAAACAAAATGGAGTTTATAGTGAAACCGGAATCAGGCAATTTTTAAGTGAAATCATGCCATTGTTGCAATATATCCACGAGCAACAGGTAATTCACCGCGATATTAAGCCAGCTAACTTAATCCGTCGTTCTCAAGATGCCAGATTGGTACTAATTGATTTTGGTGCTGTCAAAAACAAAGTGAGTCAAGTCACAAATAATGAATCAGAACAATCAGCTTTAACAGCTTATGCAATTGGTACTCCTGGTTTTGCGCCCCCAGAACAAATGGCTATGCGTCCAGTTTATGCCAGTGATATCTATGCAGTAGGAGTGACTTGTATTTATTTGCTGACTGCGAAAATTCCTAAAGACTTAGAATACAATCCCACCACAGGTGAGATGATGTGGGAGCATTTGGTAGAGGTTAGTGACCATTTGACCACGGTATTGAAAAAAATGTTGGATGTTTCAGTACGCAATCGCTACAAGATAGCACAAGAGGTACTCACAGCTTTGGAGATAGAGCCATATTTAGATAGTTTATCCCAAGGTTTACTATCCCAACCCACTGGATCTGCACTAGCACAAAGCAATCCAAATTTTGGTGTTGATTCTATTAGTTATACTCGTGGTAAAAATGATAGCGTAGCAAAATTAGCTGCATCTATTCGATCCAGAAAGGACAAGACACCGGAAGGAACGGAACGAAAATATGGACAAACTCAGGGTAGAGAATTTGTCCCTAAATCAGCCGCTAGAGATGTAAATAATATTGATGATCCATTATCTGTAAGAAAATTAGATTCCCAAGGTTTACTAGCAGCTTATCAAAAAGGCAGACGGGATTTTGCAGCCTATCACTTTATGCGCTTGAGTGTACCTGGTGCTAACTTATCAGGAATTAATTTCCATGCTGCTCAATTTGATAAACCCAATTTTCAAGCAACTAATCTTCAGAATACTGACTTTGGTAGAACAAGTTTAAAAGAAGCAAATTTTAAAGAAGCGGATTTAACAAAGGCTTATTTTAGTAATGCTGATTTAGAAGGTGCAGACCTCAGAGGTGCAAACCTGAGTCAAGCTTATCTGAGTCAAGCTAATCTCCGGGGAGCTAATTTGTCTGGAGCTAATCTTACTGGTGCTAAGGTGACTGATGAGCAGTTGGCTGTAGCTAAAACTAATTGGCTAACGGTGCGGACTAATGGTAAACGTGGTTTATTTTAATTAATCAAATTTACCGTATAAGTAAGTATCTACATTTTTTTGTCTGTGACTCTAAGAGGATGTTTTAAAAGTCCCTGATTGTGTATCAAATGTTTTTAGATCCCCCTAAATCCCCCTTAAAAAGGGGGACTTTGACTCTAGTTCTCCCTTAAAAAGGGGGACTTTAACTCTAGTTCTCCCTTAAAAAGGGGGACTTTAACTCTAGTTCTCCCTTAGAAAGGGGGACTTTCACTCTAGTTGTCCCTTAGA
>JAKOGY010000451.1 GCA_028658405.1 Dolichospermum sp. ST_sed8
TTTTAAAACAATTGGTTTCTATTTAAATAGGCTGCTTTTCAGCATTTAATTGGACTACACCTATTCGATTTAATTCTATCATAAATTAGAAGAATCAGAAAATGTTCATTCGTCATTGACCAACGATCCTGATTGAACTGCGTTCAATTTCACCTGTTGGTCAATTCCTCACTCACGCGTATTCATCCCACGCTCCGTCTAGTGAGACGTGGGGCTTCTTGCTGTTAAGCTAATATTTATCATACCGGGAAAACGCGGTTGATTCATTAACTATATTGATGGCAGGTTTGGCAATATCATGGAATTAATGGCAGAACGGTTAGAATCTCTCAAAGCAGGAGTAATTGGCAGCATATCTTTAGGTTTAGCTTTCCTGACCACTAGCTTTATCAATGCTTGGTGGCTATCCAAGTATTTTCCAATACTTAGTTACCAGCAAATTGATCTAGTAAATCTACAGATGTTATTAAATGGTGTTATAGCAGGATTTTCTGGTTTTCTATTTGGTGTCACTTACCGTTATATTATCCGCTTAGATGCAAATCCTCACCTCAAAACTGGTGGAGTTTGGGCTTTTGGGTTGGTGCGGGGATTAACTCAAATAGAAGTTGGTTGGAATATAAATAATTCAGTTTTACCTTTTTTGATCTTAGCAGGAGAAAGTATCCTCTGGTTTGCTCTTGCTGCTTTTGTTCTCGATACCGCTATTTTACGAAAATGGCTGAAACCTTTTTCATAAATCTATTGATAATTCCCTATGAATCACTATTTTCTGATTATTGATCTTGAAGCTACTTGCTGTAATCAAAAGAGTATTCCTCGTCATGAAATGGAAATTATTGAAATTGGTGCGGTGATGCTAAATCGTCAAACTTGGGAAATTGATTCTGAGTTTCAACAATTTATTCAGCCTGTGCGAAATTCCCAACTTACAGCTTTTTGTACAGAATTAACTAGCATTTCTCAACAACAAGTTGATACAGCACCAAATTTCCCAGCAGCGATGTTAAATTTAACAAGTTGGATGAATTTATTTTCTAATAATATATTTTGCTCTTGGGGTAATTATGATAAATCGCAATTTATCCAAGATTGCAAATTTCATCATATTCCTGATCCTTTTGGTGTAGAACACAGAAATATTAAAACGGAATTTTCTGAATATTTGGGTGTATCTGATAAATTTGGGATGGCACAAGCCCTGCAACATTTAGGAATGGAATTACAAGGTACACATCATCGGGGAATTGATGATGCTCGGAATATAGCCGCTATTTATCGTTATATGCAAATTACTAAAAAAATTGTCTAATATAAGAATGGTGGGCATTGCCCACCCTACGGGAAATAGATTATATTTAAATTTTGTCAAATGCAAAATTATGGGATTTGAGATTTTATTAAGACTTGGGAATAGTATTAATAGTTTTTGTTAATGACTGTAATGATGCTAATAACTTGTCTTTTTGGGGTTTAGAAGCTTTGAGTTCACTAGAAATCTCATCCATACTTTTTTCTACAGCTTCATAATTATCACGAGATTTAGCTTTAATACCATCTTCTACTTCTTTCCAAGCATCTTCAAACTTGTCAAATTCTTTTTTAGCTTGGACAAAATTGCCAGATGTAACTGCGGTTTTAGTTTTGGATACTACAGCTAGTAAACCTTTATTACCTGCTGTGGATTTTTTTGTCGTTGCTGTTCCTGTAGATTTGGAAGTTGCTGCGGGGGTAGTTTCTGTAGTAGCTTTTTCCGCACTGGTACAACCTACTAAGGTTAGTAAGCTGATACCTGCAATAATTAACATTGGTTTGAAACTTTTCATTGTCAACTCCTAATAGATATTTTTAGTTGTACTACTACTATTCTCTAAATTGACATCCTCCCCACCCTACTCCGTAGAGGGTGGGGATTCCAAAGATCGCTCTTTGGGTTTCCTCTTTCCAC
>JAKOGY010000452.1 GCA_028658405.1 Dolichospermum sp. ST_sed8
CCACCAGGGGATTGCGGGAAGGCTGGGAGCCGCGTCTCTTTAGAGCGCGGGGGAAAGCCTACCCGTGCGGTTTTAACCGCTTCCAATATTCTCAACCATGATGCGGGTCATTAATATATCTTTCTATTGTGTCGGCGGCAACATTCCCCGCAGTTGAAAAGAAATAGCTACTAGTCCAAAGTGACGGTAGCTTTTTTAATTCTGGAAACTCTTTTCTTAGATAATTAGATGAGCGTCCTTTAAATGCTTTAACTACCTGAAATATTGCATCGGTTGGATGAATCTCTACAAATAAATGAATATGATCTGGCGCAACTTCTAACGCCCGAATATTCCAGTCTTTTTCAAGAGCTAATGCCGAAAATATCTCAAAAATCCTATCTCTAATTTTCCCAACAAGCACCTTCTTCCGGCGTTTAGGTATCCAGACTAAATGAATCACGCTCAATCCGACAGCGTGATTATAATGCCGATATTCATAAGAACTTTTTTTCATAGATTTTAGCTATTGACTTCTTTCTAATTGTAGATTAACATGATTATATCATCAATTATATCAACAAAATAAGCCTGTGCAAATACGCTGGAGATTCAAGCTAAAACCGAATATTGGGCAACAAGCCTTAATGTCTGAGTGGCTTGTTACTTTGCGAAAACACAGAAATTATTGTTTGGCAGAACGTCAGCGCGGATTTGAAACTAATAACCAGAAATCAGATGAGCCAGTGATGTACTATTATGGTGCATTCTCAGACTTAGATAGTCGGGTTGAATATGGTTCTTATTGCCCTTTAACCTGCCCTATTGTTAGGCATGGCGTCATGTCCGCTGAGTTAACAAAAAATAGCAAAAAGCATGGTTTAGCCTGGGGTAGTGCGACTGATATTCAAAGTAAAAGAACAACTGAACTACGTTCTGAGTCTGAATGGTATAGCCGAATTAATTCAGATGTTTTACAAGGCAATTTAGCTAAATTAGATATTGCTTATAACGGATTTTTTCAACACAAAAGGGGTTTCCCTGCGTTTCGTAAAGCAGCCAACTTTAAAACATTTCAATTCAAGCCAGGACAAGTAAAATTAACTGTTAATCGTGAATCTAATCAGCCCCGATGCTATTCCCATGCCTACTTTCCTGGACTGGGGACTATGCGCTATTTTGATAGTCGTACTATTCCAATAGATGCTGATATTAGGACGGTAACAGTAATTAAAGAAGCTGATGGCTGGTACATGAGTGTATTGCTCAACTTACCTGAATCTCTACCTGAAGTTACAGAAATTGAAACCGTCAAATCAGCAGTAGGTATTGATGTAGGAATTAATAAATTAATTTCTTTGTCGGATGGTTCGTTTATTGAAAATCCTCAATTTGCAACTAATAAAAAAGTCCGCCGTCAATTAAGAATCAGACAGCGCCGAGTTAACCGCAAAATCAAGGGTTCTAATAATCGCAAAAAAGCCGGGAAAATAGTTGCCGAGCTACATAAAAAAATTGCAGATAAGCGGAATGATCATCAATGGCAAGCAGCCAATAAAGTTGTTAACACCGCTGAGGCAATTGTCCAAGAGGAGCTAAATATTCAGGCTATGAAGTCCCGTTGCCAACCCAAAAAGCAGCAAGGACGATTTATGGCTAATGGTCAAGCTGCAAAACGTGGATTAAATCGCTCTATTTCTGATGCAAGTTGGGGCGAATTATTTTCTAAGATTGCTTGGCTGGCATTGAAGTCTGGTAAGCCAGTATTATCCGTTAATTCTAAATTTACTTCTCAAGAATGTTCGGCTTGTCATCATATTAGTAAAGCTAACAGAGACGGCGAAAAGTTCATTTGTGAAAACTGCGGTCATATTGACCATGCTGATACTCAGGCTTCTCGGACAATTTTACGAAGAGCTAATTTAAAATTCGTCAGCAACAGACGTAAAAAG
>JAKOGY010000453.1 GCA_028658405.1 Dolichospermum sp. ST_sed8
TAGGAAGCCAGGGAATTAATTCCCTGTCTAAAAGCTAAAGTCGGTTGAAACCGACTATTGGGAATGATGGAATATTATATTTATTTTCATCAGGTAAAAAGTCAATCAAATCCTGTAAATCCTTAAATCCTGGTTATCCTGATTCTGACAACGACAATAAACAATCTCCAAATAGGAAGCCAGGGAATTAATTCCCTGTCTAAAAGCTAAAGTCGGTTGAAACCGACTATTGGGAATGATGGAATATTACATTTATCTTTATTAGGTAAAAAATAAATCAAATCCTGTACATCCTAAAATCCTGGTAATCCTGATTCAGACAACCACAACAAAAAATCTCCAAATAGTGAAAAAGTAACTTTACCTATTTGTTAATAACTAAAAACTTGAGAGGAATATGATTAGCTTCCCAGTATTCTTTGGCTGAATTGAAAATATCCAATGCTATTTGGTACTGTGTCGGTTCTGCTTGAGCAAAGATATCAGCATGATCATATAATATCACATATCTTTGAGCCGGACACCATGTTAAATCGGTGATACATTCATCAAAAGCATCCCAGTTATGGCCGAAGTATGTAGGAAATTCCATTGCTTCAGCAGCTTGTTTTAAAAATGTTTGTTTGCTATTAATTTTTTTACCATCAAGATAAAAAACTTTATGATTCATAGATTTATGGTGAGGAAATAGGTTAGTAAAATTGTCTGAATCAGGATGTCCAGGATTTAAGGATTAACAGGATAAAGAAATAGATAATTTAGTAATTTAGCTTGATATCATCCATCAATATAAATATTTTGTTGCAAAAGCTTATCCTATATATTACAAATATTTATAATATAAATTATTTTCATGGGTGTATCATTTCAATATCTATGCTAAAATGAACAATGATTAAATAATAAAAATATGGTAAATACTTATGTCCACTTTTGAGCAGTTTCAAAATGACTTCTTCAATATTTTCAATAATCAGAACTTCTATGAAGGCAAAACTTATTTAGAGTATATTACCGAACCACAAACTAATGATGAAGATAACATTGTTGATACTAAAATAGTTTTGCCATTACTGCTTGCTTTAGGTTTTGATTCAGGAGATATAGCTAAAAATACGACAGGTAATGCTAAAGATAGTAGCCGTCCAGATTTTGAAGTAAAATTAGCAAGTGGAAAAATTCGGTGTTTTCTAGTTGAAGATAAAAATACTGCATATAATCTTAAAAAATCTGATCCATTACAACAATTACGTGGTTATGCAACCAGTCGAGGTTATGAACTGGGATTAATTTGTAATGGTAAGTTGCTATTAGGTTATGATTTGTCTAACCCAAGTTATCCGAATCCTGTTTTACATCTTGATATTGAGAAAATTATAGAAACTTATCATCCAACTGGAATTGAAAATTTAACAATTGAACAAAATCAAGACTTAAAAAGTTTATATCGTTGATTTAATCAGCAAAGTTTTGAAAATATTGAGAATTTCATTCAAGACCTGAGTAAACCTGAAAATGAGTGGTTGAATTGTGCAAAATCTCAAGATAATACTCCTAACTTTGATGAATTATTAATTGCAGACCTCAAACAAGCTATTAATCTTTTAGAAGAAGATGTTTTATATCAATTGCAATTATCACTGGAAGAATATAATCAATATTGTCAAGCTAAATATTTACCCAATAGTATTGATAAAATAAATACACCAGAAAATGAAACAATAACTAAAAATTTAGAAGATTTACGGAATAAAATTAAAAATCATTTAAGAGTATATGGAGTTTTAGAAGTTGAAGAATTTTCTGATGCTGGTGAAAAATTGATTGAATTTGCCGAAAAACCACAAGGTTCAATTCACGATTTTGAACAAATATTTTTAGATAAATTAAAAAATGCTCAAGCCAGAAAACAAGCTCAAAAAGATA
>JAKOGY010000454.1 GCA_028658405.1 Dolichospermum sp. ST_sed8
CTATCCAAACTTCTTTGAATGCTGGTAAACAATTCTGCTGCTCAAAATAATCAACCTTGTGATTAAACTTTTGATATTGAGTGAATCTGTTATTAACTGCGGCGTTAGGTTGAGTCGAGGGGGAATATTATTTCCCGCCCCTCTCAGTTAGATCCGGGCGTGCGACTTTCATCGCACCCGGCTCCCGATGTTCTTAGCTTTCGCTTTTGCTCTTATGGATATAATCGTGGCAGCTTTCGTGAATGGCTAGAAGGTTTTTAGTTTTCCAGTTTTGGTGGTTTCCATCAACATGATGTAAATGTACCTTCTCATCACTGAGCATTTTTAACCCACAATGACCACATTTATGGCTTTGCCGTTTGAGGGCTTTAGAGGTATGACTGTCATAGAGCTTGCTGTTGCGCTCGCTCCAATAACTCAAATCTCCGTCGTAAGGCGATTTCTCACCTTTGACATTGATATGTTTGTTCTCGGAGTAAGGGACTGAAGGAAACGCCTTATCTAGTAATTGCTTGCTAGTGTGGCGGTTCTGTTTAGTTTCCTTGTTGAATACCTTGAATGCTCTTGTTTCGATGTGGAATAGCGAGTTACGCGACCCGTCCATCTTGCAGAAGCGGTGGTAGTTCCTCCAACCTCTAACTACAGGGGCTAATTTCTCAGCCTTTGTGGTAGCACCATAATTCGAGTTGTTGACGATGTGTTTTACTTTCTTGCGAAAGGCTTTGTAGTTATCCACTGAAGGGACACATCTAAGTTTTCCGTTTTTCTGGACTTTAAAGTTCCAGCCGAGGAAATCAAACCCATCTGTCGCGGCGGTTAGCTTTGTCTTTTTCTCACTGACTTTCATTCCCCGCTCTGCTAGGAACTGACTGATTTTGTCAAGTATTTCTGTGGCATCGTCTTGCGGTCTGAGTATTATTACCATATCGTCCGCATACCGGATTGTTGGCTCGATAATATCTTTCCTGGAGGTTTTGTCTGTAATTCTTCGTCCAGATATCCCATGATATCTATGAATACTTTCAATCCCATTTAAGGCGATGTTAGCTAATAGTGGACTTACCACACCACCTTGAGGTGTTCCTTGTTCGGGAAATTCTGGATTGACTCCGGCTTTGAGACAACGAAAGATTCCTTGTCTTATGCTCTTAGGAGCTATGAGTTTATCCATTATGGCAGAATGGTTTATCCTATCAAAGCATTTTTCAATATCGAGTTCTATAACCCTTTTATCTATTCCATTGCTGGATGAACGCAGATTATCAAACAGGGTTTTTTGTGCGTCATGCGCTGAACGTCCCGTTCTAAATCCGTAGCTCCTGGCGTGGAAGGTTGCCTCGTGCGCTGGTTCTAATGCGTATTTGATAAGGCATTGATAAGCCCTGTCCGCAATAGTGGGGACTTTGAGAATACGGGTTTTACCGTCCTTTTTGGGGATGGGTATTTCACGTAATCCCTGGTGTTTCCAGTCGTTACATTCGGTTCTGAGTTTTTCATTCAGTTGGAACCTTTGCTCGAATGTGAGCGCGGTTTTACCGTCTATTCCCGCTGTCTTTTTCCCAGCATTTAGCTGTGTTACTTGACGGATAGCCAGTAATCTTGCTGCGGTTGATTTCAGAATCAGCTTTTGTAAGGACTTTGCTTTGCGCTTGTCTCCAACTTGAACCGCTTTATACACTCGTTTTTGTAGGCGGAATAAGTTACGACGGAATTTCTTCCACGGTAACGTCTTCCAAGATTCACTAGAGTTGTCTCTGTGTCTAATCATACTCTGCTCTAATTTGTGTATTCTGAACACCTCAGACCAATTACGGTCTGTCCTACCCGAATTGAAGGAGTTCCGCTGCTCGTCCAGCCTACTTATAGGGTTCGACCTCCCTTAGACCCTCAACCCGTTTTTATTCGTTCCCTCGGTTGATTG
>JAKOGY010000045.1 GCA_028658405.1 Dolichospermum sp. ST_sed8
ATTAAATATGCGTAGCCTGAAACCCTTGTAGGGACAATTCATGAATTGTCCCTACATTCTTTTTCACCAGATGTCTAATATCTTTTTCAAGATTTGGTAATAATGCTAATGCTTTAAATAAATTGATTTTTAGTTGCTCATATTCTATTTCTACCCCATAAGCATGACGAAAGAAATGGTGAAACCTTCTAGAGCCAATTATAGCTTGGGGATGGGGTTCTTGGGAATGGACAGCCACAATAACATAACTGCGGAAATGCTTTTTTCAGTTAATTTTCTTTAAATTTCATCTAAATTCACCCCCAAAGCCCGCAATTTATCGGCTAGTTTGTCTGCTCGTTGTTTCTCCTGTTCTGCTCTTTCGGCAAAAGTAGGAATCCAATCACCATCTTGATTATACCAACGTAGCCACAAACCTTCTGTACCTTGATATTTTCCCGCCCAAACTCCTACTCCTAATTCCAACTCAGGAAACCAGAATTTTGGTTCTAACAGTTCCACTGCTTGATATTTTGTCCCAAATAGTTGAAATACTCGTAGACGATTTTCATATCTATCGAAAATAACATAATATGGCGATCGCAAATACTGCTCATAAGCCTGCCATTTTGTCGGCGGTTTATTCGCGCTTCTTAATGTTTGTCCTAAATCTTCTGCTTCCGTACCTGGTGATAATAATTCTACTATTAAAAATGGAGATAATCCTTCTTGCCAAATCACATAACTCCAGCGCATATCCTCCTGTTTTTCAGAAGCAGGCACTCCTAACACTAAAAACCAATCTGGTCTTTTATACCATGAATAATGGCGAGGATCATAGTATAAGTTTAAATCTGTACCAATGAACATTTCCTCCCTGGGATAAATGGGAGATTGACAGGTTTCTCGTAATAATTGCGGTTGAAAGTCATGAAATTCGTCTGGCAAACCTGGCTCCTCTGGATTTTCACTAGGTAAATCATACATTGTGGGCATGGTTTCCCATGGTGGACGGGGATGAATTGTGGAGTCTAATTCTTCATTAATATCCTCACTGGGTAAATCATACATGGTGGGTAGGTTTTTGTGCGGAGGTGCTTCACTTTGATACATGATGACTATCTCCTGTGTTTCATTGCCGTTGCCAAAATTCAACTATCTATATCATCTTAACAAGAAGTCGGGGATCTAAAAATTATATCTTCATACACGGAAACCATTTTCAATGCTATCTTATCCCATGTATAATTATCTAATATAAACTGCCTGGCGCGATCGCCCATTTCTTTAGATTTTTGAGAATGATTCAGACAATGTTCAATCACGCTGGTAATTTCTACAATATCTAGTTCGGGAACGTAACCAACATCATTCTCCTGGATCATAGAAGCTAAAGCTACACCAGGAGTGACAATAGTAGTTAGACCTGCTGCCATTGCTTCGAGTACAACAACTCCAAAATTTTCAGAATGAGAAGTCAGAACAAATATATCAGATCCTTGTAGTAAAGTATCTTTCATTTCACCTGTCACAAATCCAGGACGATGGGTGCAATGATCAAGTTGATGATTAATCAATATTTCACTTATTTCGGTTTCATAATCTGGAGAGCCATTACCTGCTAAGATGAATGTAAACTCTTTACTTTTTACTTTACTCAGAGCCGGAATTAGATAATCTAATCCCTTTTTATAATGTAACCGTGACATAAATAAGATAATTGTTTGCTCTGGAGGTATGTTAAACATTTCCCGTAATTTTTGACGAGCTTGGGGAATATCTGCCGGAATTTGTAGTCCTAATGGCATAACAACGGGTGGAACTCCTAACCCTAAAAGTTCAACTTCTTGAACTTCCTTTGTGGAAGTTAGTTGTAAAATATGACTATGTTGAAGATTACTTCGTTCTATCAGTGATAAATATATCTTTTTTTTCAGTTGACTTTGTTGTAAAGACCATTCACACAGTAAACCATGAGGTTGATTAATATACGGTACTTGCTGAAATCTAGCAATTATCATTGCCACAGTTGAGGCATAGGAAAATAAAGCATGAATATGTACTAAATCATATTCATGAATATGTTTCCATAGCCATTTTGTTAACTCCCAAGAAAAGGCAAATTCACGGACAAAAGAGACTTGGGGAGAAAAGCGGGGGAAGAACCTAGTAGGAATTTCTTGATACTGAGTTAATTGACATAATGGAACATCTAGCAAATCAGTTCCGTTGTCATTAGTCGTTACTAATTCTACATTAACTTTGGTATTTTTGAGAGATTGCAGCATTTCCAAGACGGCTTGGCTTGCTCCTCCACGGTGTGAACCGACAGAAGGAATTACATGAAGAATCTTCATGATTCAGATGAAAGCATATAATTGTGGTAATACTGAGAGATTGAGTAATTATACTCTCGCTGTGCAAATTCAATCAAATAGTTACCGAGAACAAGATATAAAAAAACCGCAAGGAGTGAGAATGTCAAATTACCTAATAAATAGGCTTCTGATACACCACCAACTAACAAAGAAAGCAACCCAGCCATAACTACACTGCATTTTAGATAATAGTCTGGTCTAATTTTGGAGAGATGATCCAGCTTGAATATCATTTGTAAACTAGTCCAACCAAACATAAACATTGGTATCGCACCAACTAAACCCATGCTTCCCAATACACCCAGCCATGAACTTTCACCAAAGCGCAGGCGATCGCCTTCAAAGGGCGCTCCAAATAGGGGATACTTTAGAAATAGTCTCCAATAGCCACTCCAAACCCCGTCACGGGTACTGATGTCTAAGTTAGACCACTTGGAAGAGGTTGCGGATAATAGTCCTGGTGTATCTATATCTGTGGGACTGAGGGAGGGTAGAACAAATGCTGCAATTACTGCGAAAATCAATACTATTTGCAATAATTTTCCACCCTGATGGCGGAAGAAAATCAGCACTGAAACAACAGCCACAATTGCACCTGTGCGAGATGCGGTCATCAATAAGCCAAAGATTGCCAAAGCTAAAAATCCTACCCAGATCCACTTAGTCCAGGAATGTTTTTCATTATGAAAGAATAGGAATAAGAAAGCAGGTATAGTAGCAGTAATCAAAATGGCTGCGTGATGAGGATTGCCCGTAGTCCCCAAAAACCAGCCATGAACGAAAGTAATGGCATATTTGTCAATTAATGCTTGATAACCATTAGCAATACCAAATATCACCCCTACCATAGCGATCGCCCACACCCCAAGTTGAAAATTCTCTTCATTCTGAAGCCATCGTGATGGACCCAAAATCACCACTAGCACTAATCCACCAAAGGTAGCAGCACTTAAAAAAGCAAAACCTAAATTCCCATAAAATAATATTTTGCAGAAAATTACACTTTGAACTAAAATAAGATAAAAAATAGGCTGGGGTATGATTTTTTGTCGCCAAATATTTTTTGTCTTCAAGGAAATAATAATTAATAATAGGAGTAGAACTATTGTTATAGGTCTTCCTACTTCACGAATTTGCTGGAGGGGAAAAACTAAAGCTGGGGGTTCTTTGATAAATTCATTCCCAAATTTATTTAAGGATGCAGAAAAACCAAATATAGCTATCATAAACCATCCTAAACGGGGGCGTTTTTGGTTAGCTTGTATAACCATAAATAATCCAGTTCCTATGAGTATCAAACCCAAGGGAGTCGGAAGAAAATCAAGTAATGTATTGACAAAATCCATAAATGCCTATTTATCACACAGATTTAATTATGTTTAACCAACGCTCTGCCCATTGATATGATCCATAGGGTTCTGCAAAGCTCTGGGCGCGTTTTCCCCATACTGGCAAATCTTCATAATTATTATGAATTCTCAGTAAGGCTTGAGCCAAGGCATGAGCATCATCAGCAGGAATAATTATACCGTTATATCCCGAACGGATGACCTCTACTGATGAACCACATAGGTGAGTGCAGATGATAGGTAAACCAGCAGCAGCAGCTTCAACAAGTGCTAATGGCCATGGATCAAAACGACTAGGTAATAAAAAAGCCCCTGCATTGATCCAAACATCTTTCATCTCACTGGGTTGCACAAAACCTCGGTTTTCAATACCTGGTTGGGATTGTAGATGAAATTCCAATTCACCTTTACCGCAACAAATTAATTTCCAAGGGTCTTCTACTTTTTGGCGATATTGTTGATATGCTTCTACTAAAATATCTATTGCCTTCTCGTGGCTATAACGTCCTAAGAATAAGAAAGAGCGTGGCCAAGCTGATTGGTTTCGCTCCTGCAATAGAGGAGACAAAGCTTGATAATCTATTCCACACATACCCAAAGGAGAAATGTTTTTTAATGGCATTCCCAAGCGGCGAGCATACTGCCAACTACGCTCTCCATTAACTACAATATGAGCCATACGCTGTAAATAAGAATGCAACATCCAACGAGTTAAATATTGCTTCCAAGTACCCCACCAGGGAGTATCCATACACATAATGAATTTTATATGGCGCAATTGAGATGAGAAAGCTAATTGACGATAGGGTGAATGAAACCATCCACACAGAACTACCACATCAGGATTGTGTTGAATTACCAATTTCTCTATTAATTCTGGTTTATCCCTTTCCTGTAAATCTAGAAGACGGTGAGGAATACCCTGCATTAAGTCATCAGCAAAAGCAGTTTGAGTCCGAGCTTGAAAAGCAATCACAAATAGCTCAATTTCAGCTATAGCCTGTAATTCTCTCCAGCAAGCTGCCATATAACCAGAAATATCAGACCAGCAAAAAATAACTTTACTCATAAATAATATATAGTTATACAATGGTTAGAATAGTTAAAAGTAATCACTTTTGGCATTGAATACCAAGTTCTGATCTCCAACGTTCTGCGTCTTCAACATCGCTAAATAAATCAATGCCAGAATCACCAAATTCAGCCCTGCGAATGTTTTGGAAACCGGCTTTGTTCAATTCTAAAGACAATGAATTGTAATCATACATCCATAAATGAGTGTTACCAGCTAACCAATCTTTAATAAAACTAAGTATATCTCTTTGCCGATGCTCTTTACCCAACCAAGTAATTCTCATAAATTCATGGGCTGCTTCAGGAGTATTAGAATTAACATAAGTTTTTGCCATAATTTCCAAGTCTGGAACTACTAAGCGAAAAATACCTCCTGCTTGAAGATGCCTGTAACAATTTGCTAAGGCATTACGCAATTCTTCTAGGCTTATATGTTCTAAAACATGAGAACAGTACAATAACTCTATACTTTCATCGGAAATTGGTAAACCTTGAACGATATCACCATATTTAACATTTGCTGGATAGCGTCCAAAAGGACCCGATGGAACTAGGTTGCCAATCACAGGCAATCTTTGTAAGCGCATGGCTGGACTAGCATCAAAATTCAACCATCTTGGTGGAGCGCAAAGTCCACAACCAAATTGAGTAAAACGAGCTTCTGTGGCTGATAACATATATTTTACCTAGTGATACTCATAAAATGCTTTCTGGACAATATCAACACAGCGTGACCAAGTATACTCTTTTGCGTGTTTTTTTCCACGCTGACTATAATCTAGTCGCAGTTGTGAATTTTTCTCAAGTTGGATGAGGATGTCAACGATGGCTGCTGTATCTTCTGGTTTAACAACAATACCTGCTGTCCCCACTACTTCTGGTAAGGAAGCGCGGTTACTGACTATTGAGGGAGTTCCTGTGGCCATTGCTTCTATTGCGGGAATCCCAAAACCTTCATAATGGGAAAGAAACAATAGTGAGGAAGCACAACGCATCAGCCGAGGTAAATCATTATCTGGTACTATTCCTAATAGTTTTACATTAGGTAAATCTTTAGCTGCTGCAATATATTCTGGTTCAGAATCTCCAGCTACGACAATCTGAATATCAGAATTTGTATCTAGTAAACCTTTGGCGACATCTAGGACAAAATCTGCACCTTTTTTCAATCTTAAACCACCAATAATGAATGTATACGGATTATTTACAGGTCTCTCTAGCTTAACCGGATCTGTTGATGCGATATCATAAAAAGGCTTATCTACACCATTGCCTACAACAACTATTTTGCTTGCATCTGCTCCCAGCAACTCAATCATTCGGTGCTTAGAAAATTCGGACATGGTAAAAATAACCCGATAATTGCTCAAAGCCTTATAAATCCATTGACCCCATTTATAACGAAACCAACGATGTTGTAGTGTACTTGACCAAGGTAAATTAGTCTCAAATGCTTGGACATCATGAATAGTTATAGCGACTGGACAATATGATACTGGAATATAAGTTTCCATAGGGGCATATAACCATTCTGTTTGTTTGGATAGGTATTTATCCATTTTAGGAAATTGAGCAAATTTCCACAGTCTCTCAGAGAAATTTTCTGGAAAAGGAAAAGTTTTTAATGGTATTTCCCGTAAAGGTGAACGTATATCAAGCTTTCCATCTGCTTTTATCCATTGTTTTGAACAAATTAGCTCTAAATTTATATCGTCATCATACTCTAATCCCAGTAAAATATTATTTATATGCCTACCTACACCTGTACATGGTAAGTAAGTGCGGGTGGGATGGATATATGAAATAATGTTCATAATTAAAAATTAAATGTATTAAATGTTTTTTTCAAAAAGAAGATTTAAAATCTCTTTTTGAGACTGATAAGTTCCATTTTTGGCTTTTTCAATCCTGTCTAAATTAAAATGAACTGGAATATAACCAAACTTCATAATTGAATCAACATAGTCTTTTAATGTTATACCTTGTGGTTCCAAAGCGTCGCCACAATACTCAATCATTATTCTTCTAATTATTCCGTTTTTTAAAGTATTTATTGCACCCTTAAAAAATTCTAATTCATGCCCTTCTACATCTATTTTTAGAAAATCTATGCGTGAAATATTGTTTAGGCTCAAAAAATCATCTAACGTATTAACAGCAACAAGGATTTGAGATTGAGAAAATTCCCATTTGCCGAGTCTTCCCCATCCAGAGTTCTGATGAGGACTGACGGAAAATACAAACTCTCCTGATTCTGAAGATAATGCGATATTGCTGGTTATGCAGTTATCTAAGTTATTAATTGCAATATTCTCCTCTAGTTTTTTGTAATTACTTGGAGAAGGTTCTATAGCATAGACTTTCCCCTCTGCTTCTACTAATTTGCTAAGGTTAAGAGTATAAAATCCTATATTCGCACCAATATCTAAACATAACCAGCCTGGTTTTACATATTTTTTCAAAAAGCTAATTTCATGACGTTCATAAGTGCCTAAATAAACCGATTTTTGAATTTGATCACTAAAGTCAATGTTATATTTTAATTCATTACAGTGATAGATTCCGTTTTGAAAAGCGTGATTAATATATTCTGATAAAAACAGTTTACCCCGAAAATCGGTATGACGATAAATGTCAAACATTTTTTGATCGCTAGTGATAATTTTACCAATGATATATGCAATTGGTCTTAGGAGGTTTTTAAAACTCTTCATATTCATATTTACCTTTGTTTTTGGTTCAGATAATAAACTAAACTGTTGGTGTTACTTGGTAAGCTAAAACACATTTAAATCGCATAATTCAAGAACATATAATTCTTGTATTGCAGACATCTTAACTGCGTTTTATATGCAAATTAAATGTCGATTAGCTTCTTATACTTCTATAAAACTTTAAAGTCTCACTTGCTGTTTTTTCCCAGCTAAAGAGAGCCGCTCTATCCACGCTATACTGAGAGTATTTGGCACGTAAGTCAGAGTTGCAATATAGTTTGAGTATAGACTCACAAAGAGCATCTTTATCCGTGGGTGAAACTAAAAATCCAGCATCTCCGACAACTTCAGGCAAAGATGATGTATTAGAACTAATAACAGGACATCCACATTGCATTGCTTCTAAAACTGGTAGTCCAAATCCTTCATAAAGAGAAGGAAAAATAAAACCAATTGCACCACTATATATTGCAGCTAAATCGTTGTCATCTACAAATCCTGTAAAGTGAATAAATTTTAAGTCAGCTTCTGTTAACTGATTAGCATTAATCATAGATACTGCCGCATCTTCATTGCCTCCACAAATTACTAAATGTAAATCTTTCTTTTTTTCTTGCATAATAACTTGTTTAAAACAAGCTATTAAATGATCCATATTTTTATGAGGAGCAAGAGAATGAAGAGAGAGAAAGTAATCTCCTTCAGGAAGATGATATTTTTGCTTTGCTGCTTGAATAATTGAGCTATCTGAAACAGGATAAAAAAGCTCAGGAGACGCAGCTAGATAAATTGTAACGACTTTTTCAGGATTTAATTGTCGTCTGTTTAATAAATCATTACGGGTAGCATCTGAGATCGTTGTTACCCAATCATTAGGCTGGATAGTGTCTATCAGTCTTTTCGTAATACCACGTTGACCTGGAAGAAAATATTTTTCGTCTAAAATTAAAGGAGTTAGGTCATAAACTGTTTGTAAGTGATGATTGGGAAGAGCTTTTCTCACTTGCTTGGGAATACGAGGATAAGAAGAATGAAAAATGTCTGCTTCAGCTAGTATTTCTGGCGCGATTGGTTGCCTAATTATATTAAATAATCTAGAAATATTAACTAAAGTTGACTGCTGGGTTTTCTGAAAAATACTCTTACCAGAATAGTTTTTACTGAATTGTGTATTCAACTGATTGACACTTCTAGCAATGGAGTTAACTGGATATATAGCAGAACGAAGATCAGGATAGGAATTAAGTAGCCTTTCTGTTTGAAGTGATGCTTCTATCGAGCCAGTAGCAGAAAAACTAAGATTGTCTCCTAGTTTTTGATGCAATAAATCAGCTAATGACCAAGCTGTACGAGCTACACCTGTTCTTGTTTTCGGGTTATCACCAACCGAAGAAATATCAAAGATTACTTTCATGATTTTATATACTATCTAATTAATAATTGACGAATACTACCAAATGTATATCTTGTCCAATAAGCTTGGGGATTATTGCATGATAAAATCAGTGCTTTTAACACTTTAATAATTCGATTTGTTTTAGATTGTTGATTAATTTTAGCTAGATTTTCATACCATAGTAACCGCTCTAGCCATAATTTGGCAGGTTTATGTAAATTTTGATATTCTGTTTGATCAAGAAGACTTTGCACAATATATTGACCTTCTTGTTTTACTTTACTCGGAGCGGTTTTTTGTTCTTGATGACATCTAAAATTAACTAATACTTGGTTAGAATAATTAACTTTAGGATAATGATGTAGATATCTAACTACTCGGTCAAAGTCAAATTGAATTTGTAAATTTTCGTTTAAATTACCAATATTTTTTAAAAATTGAGTCTTAAACCAAAATCCTGGTTGATGATAAACAGTATCTTTTTTGCTCGGTTTATTTGTAGTATTAAATCTAGTCAATAAACCTTCAGATGTAACATTTTGTGGAAATACTTTTACTTGATTTCCTTCTTCATCAAAATTATTGACCACACCTGCAAAAGCATCATAATCTTGAATGCCCTGGGCAATAGCAAGCAAAGCACCTGGCATTAAAATATCATCAGAATTAATCCAATTAAAAATTTCACCAGTTGCTCTTTCTAAGCCTTTATTTATAGCATGAGTTTGTCCACTATCAGGTTGACTTTCCCAGTAAGTTAGATAAGATTCATACTTTTTGATAATTTCAACAGAATTGTCTGTACTACCTCCATCAATTATTATGTATTCTAAGTTGGGATAACCTTGAAGTAACACTGAACGAATAGTTTCTTCCAGATAGTGACCATAGTTATAGTTAGGAGTAACAACTGTGATTTTGGGATATTCTAGATTGAGTGATGAAAAATTAGAATCAACTGAACTCTCACAAGACCAAGGCCAGCCAATTTTATTACTTACAGGAAAATTGATCACGATGTGTATATTCTTAATTTGATTCTAAAACTGCGACAACATTAACAACTCGATGAATAATTTTATCAGAAATATAAAGATAACGTCGAGCTAGGATTTCATCAAAAGAATGACCTACAATCTTTTCAAGAATTTGCTTAAACTTACAGATATATTTTGCATACCAAAATATTTTACCAGGTCCCCATTGGTAATAGTCTAAAGATAAAACGCCAGTTTTTTCGCAAATATAAGTAATAT
Organism: Dolichospermum sp. ST_sed8; assembly: GCA_028658405.1. Taxonomy (GTDB): domain Bacteria; phylum Cyanobacteriota; class Cyanobacteriia; order Cyanobacteriales; family Nostocaceae; genus Dolichospermum. The sequence goes on from JAKOGY010000045.1 coordinate 10,147, forward strand.
CTCGGCAAATAAATCCACTATTTTCAACCATCCGATTAAACATTTCTTGATCATATTCTCTAGCAAAAAAGTTTTTCTCTTTAGATTCTCTTTCATAAACTGAACCCTCAAGATAAACAATGTTGCTTTTTTCTTTATAGGGAACTGTTAATAATATATCTCCTTGAGGCTTCAGGACACGCTTGATTTCAGTTAGTGCTTTTACGTCTCCATCTTTCTCTGGGTAGATATGCTCCAAAACAGAAATAGTAACTACCTTATCAAAAATATAGTCATTAAATGATAAACAACGTACATCTTCACGATGATATTGAATATTGGAAATTCCACAAATATTGCAAATTTTTCTGTAAAGTTCAATTTCACTATCTATGATATTAATATAGTCAAAATGAACAAGAGGATACTTGTGAGCTAAAAAGATACGGTTCTACCGCTCCCTTTATGATTTCTTGGAACAAATATGGCATAAACCCTTATCCTGGTTTGGTTTGAGGCTTTAATATGCTCAAAAATAGGCGATCGCTTATTAATCTATATCAAACCCATGTACACCAATGGTTTTGGATATATCACAAGGATGTTTGATCATAAGGGGAACGGTAGAACCAAAGATACTAAACCACTGAGGGCTGCTGACATCAAGAATACGTTGACCTGGTTTTAGAGATAGCCAAGTATAAATTGCCGAGAACTCAGCATATCTCATGTAATCAATTAATTTTAATTGTTCTAAATTTAGAGCGTTTTGTTTTAATTCTTCTCCTATTTCAAAAAAACATTTTTCTGAAGTTGAGACAATAAACTTTTTTAATTCTGGAATGAATGATGTTATATTCATTTTTGGTTTAGATTGTAAGAGGTAAATTAAATTGATTATTTAATACTTTTAACAAAGTCAATAAAAGCATTAACATCGCTAGAACAAAAATAAGGCTGGGCAAGTTTGAGCTTTTCTTCTGACCAGTTCCACCATTGTATTATGAACTTTTTGCTATTTCGAGAAAACGATATCCAAATTTTTGGACATCTTCTTTACTTCTCTTCAGAGCTAAAGTTTCCTCTTCTAAATTAACCCCAGCAGGTAATTTTTCCCACCATTCACCAATTAAATTTGCTAATTGTTCAGGAGAGTTACGATCAAAAAATACACTTCCGGGTGGGTCTTGCTCCAAGTGAACTGGAAAATTAGAAAGAATCATTTTCTTGCCAAGACAACGAGCATCTTCGACTACTGTACTCCAACCTTCAAATAGAGATGGTTGAATCACAGCAAGAGAGTGCCGCATTAGTTGAATTTGGTCACATCTAGGAATTAGACCTAATAAATATACTTGACTGGCTAATCCATAAGTATGAATGGTTGTCAGAATTTTATCAGAGTAGTTTGGTTGGCGGTGGTCATAAACATGACCAGTACAAACAACTTTGGGATAGATAGAATTTCCCTGAAGTATTTTCAAAGCTTCTAATACAATTAAATGGTTTTTGTGCTGCCAAAATTGATTACTAATCAAAAAGAACCTATCAGGTAAAAAATATTTACGTTGAATTTCTATAGGATCTAATTTAAACCATAAATCTGGAAGGCTAGTGCGAAAATGCAATACTTCAGTTGCACATTTAGAATCAGGATAAAATTTCTGGAAATCAGCCGCAGATGTTTTACTGCTCAGAACAACCCTGGAACTTAATTCAGAAATTTGAGTGAAATAACTATCACGATACTTTATTTCAGAATCCGAAAATAAATTCGGCATATACTTGTGCTGAAAGTCAAATATCCAGGGAAATCCTCTATAGGAGAGGTTGGCTTGATTAGGTGTTAAAAAAGGATAAATAAAGTCAATATTAGCCTTATTCAAAAAAGGTGATAACCGAGGTTCTGGATGTGGTTGAATAGTTCTAATAATTTTCCATTTTAAGCGATTGATAAAAGTATAAGGTTCTAATTCAGAATCTAGGTTATAGTGGTAGTCTAAGTTATTTTTTAATTGCTCTTGAATTTCTGGTTCAGCATATTTACCATCAAATAACAAACAAATTTCAAAAGTTGAGCGGACTTCATGAGGTAAGCTGGATAAAGCAAAAATAATATTCTTGATATACTCAGCACCACCTATCCAATTACGTCCCCCTTGCATTAACAGACCAATTTTTAGAGGTTTATTCATATACCTACCAATTCAGCACGACACCAGGTTACAAAAGTTTTAACTCCCCGTTCTAGCTCAACAGTAGGAGTAAAGCCAATAGATTTTAATTGAGAAATATCAGCTTGCCAATTAAGAGGATTACCAGGAGGGACAACACCATCAAATTCCGGTGTGAAATCTTGCTCTAATGAATTTAACACCATTGTTGCCAGTTCAGAAATTTTTACCTCTCTACCTGTACCTAGATTATATACTTCTCCTGCCATTGGTGCAGACTCTACAACTACACTTAATGCTCTAGCGATATCTAAAGCATGGATAAAATCACGGCTTTCTTCTCCTGTACCTTGTAATAACAAAGAACCTTGAGTTATTGCTTTTTGGCAAATATCCCAGACAACTTGACGACGCAACCCAGGACCATAAGCAGAAAAGATTCTTAAACTAGCTGTTTGTAAACCATAAACCTTTGTAAATTCCAGACACATTTGCTCACACATTAGTTTATGAAAACCATAGGGTGAAATAGGAGTAACTTTTTGGTTTTCACTCACAGGTAATGACTGAGGATTTCCATAGACTGCTGCGCTGGAAAGGAAGATAAATTTACATTTAGCAGAATAGAGCCGTAGTGAATTAAGTAATTCAAAGGTAACTACCGAATTTGTATAAAAGTCTGAGATAGGTTCAGAGACAGATAAGCCAACTGAGGCACGACCAGCACAATGAATGCAAATTGAAGGTAGATGTTCCTGTAATATTTCCTTTAAATCAGAACTTGGTAATCTGAGGCAATAGTATTTTGTTAGGTTGGCTAAAGGTGCATTTTCAGGTGGAGATGTACCAATACCGATGATAGACCATCCTTGTTCTGAGAAATAACGGGCAACGTAGCGACCAAGAAAGCCAGTTACACCTGTAACCAAAGCAATTTTATTATTTTCTGTCATCGCTTAACGGCTAGGAATGAATACAGACGACCAGGGCTATTTGATTTTTGTGATACATACCAAGCATAAAGGTCTTGCAATATCTTAAATCCAGATAACTTAGTTCCTAATGTTGCTCCACAGAACTTTGATAAAGAAGATTTAACTAAATTTTGATATTCTGCTTGACTCATTGGTGCATAGTTGATAACGCTTTCTAATGGAGCAAAAGAGCGAATTATTTGTAACCCTGCTGAAGAAATAGCATCTTTATATTCTTCTAAAAGATAGGCATTTTCTCCACCATAGAGATGATGAAGAGGATGAAAATCTAAAAATTGTTGTAAATCTTCTTTTCGAGAAATAATATGTTCACGAGTAGCAATAAAATAACCACCAGGTTTTAATACTCTTGCTGCTTCTTGACACAGTTGCTTTAAGTTCTGTGCATGATGCAAAACTGCTCTACCATAGACAATATCAAAATAATTGTCAGTGAATGGCAATGTTTCACCCCAGTCCTGCACAACTTGAATGGATAAATCTGTATTTTTAGCCAAACGATGAATTGCACCAGCACCTACTAAATTACTAGAATCTGGTTCTAATGCTGTTACAGAACATCCAGCTTTGGCAAAGGCGTAACTAGAAATTCCTCTCCCTGCTCCTATATCTAAAACTTTTCCTGGAATTTTTGGTTTCAATAGTTTATTTAAAGCAGTCCATTCTTCACTGTGACTAAAACGTTCAGCAGCAGATTCTAGGGGGTCATCATAATAGCAATATTGGACGAGTTCTTGTTGTTCAGGCTGATCTCTTAACCATTGTACTGCTTCTTCCCAAGTCAGCATTTTATCGCTCATTTTCTGGAATCTCCCGAATAATTCTTGCTGGGTTGCCAGCTACAATTGTCCAAGGTGGAACATCTTTTGTAACTACTGAACCAGCACCCACAACTGATCCTTCTCCAATTGTTACTCCTTTTAAAATAATACAGTTAAAACCTATCCAAACTTTATTATATATTTTTACTGGTGCTATTTTCACATTAGTCCAATCTTTTTTTCCCTCTAGCCAATTAATTACATCTTCTGACCGCTCAGAAAAAGAAATTGAATGAGAATTATGATCGACAATAATTGTTCCCCATGCAATCATTACATCGTCACCAATTTCTATGCCGTTGGCAGAAACGATCATGGCATTAACAAATGATCTTTTGCCAATTGAAACTCTAGCATTTTCCTTGTCAAAAAAAATAGAGCCATCTACTTGACTATTTTCGTTAACAGTAACCGAGCAATTTTTTCTTAATGTAATCTTATTTTGTGGAATTTTTGATGAAGGATGAATTACTATATTCTCGTTAAAAAAATCCAAGTTTGAATCTTTATCAATCTTATTCGCAATCTTACGCAGTCCATTTGCAAATTTTTTAATTAATTTTTTCAGTGCCATTTCAAGATTTTAGGTTTTAAATTAAAGTTAATATGTTTTATTGATTTTAAGTGTTTAATTTTAATGTAAAAATCTTACGAGTTTATTTTTAATACGTTGTAATAAACTTGGTGGCTGATTTAGCGATCGCAAATAATTAAAAACTATATTCACCTGTTTATAGTTCAACCTAAGAGATGTTGGCATAGATAATATTTTGTCTTGGGTCATCTCACCATCAAGCGATTGTGACTCACCGCAATGGATACCGCTACCATCAAATCCTATATTTTTTACAAGTGATTTATTAGGGAAAAGCGTTAAGCCATTCAATATGAATGTACTTAAATACCAGCGAATAGCCCAAGAGTCAATATTACCAGCGATTTGAGACTCTAACATCTTGAAATAGTTAAACGAACCATTTAAATCAAACTTATATTTCTGTTTTTTGTTTGCCTTGATCTGTTTATAACCATTCATTTCAGGATCAAAGTGCTGCCATGCTCGCTGCCACGTAGCCCATCCCCATGAAGTTGTAAATGGAAGAAAGATAGCATCATTATCTGAAGTTAATTTTACAGGGAACATATATCCAGATACCTGGATTACTTTAGACTCTTTTTCATAAATCTCTAAAGCTTTGTTCATATATTCTAGAAAAAAAGGAGACAAAATTAAATCGTCTTCTAAGACAATAACTTTACCATATTTACTACAAAGTTCTGTAACACCTTGAATAATAGAGTTAGCTAATCCCAGATTCTGCTCCCGTTCAATAATATGAACCTGTCCACACCATTGTTTACTTCTAACTACCTCCCTGACTTGCGTAACAGCTTCTTCATCTTCTGGCTTTTTAGCTGCATCACAAAATATAAATAACTCACTTGATTCTGCACCTTCATTTTGAGCAAGTGATTCTAGTGATTGTTTTGTATGTTCAGGTCTTTTATAAGCAAAAAATGCTATTGGTGCGAGTTTCATAAATAATTTGTAAATTAATAAAGTTTTTTATTAAAAAAATTAAAAATTAATCTTAAAAACTACAAGGATCAACTAACTGCCTATACCAAACTTCTAGTAATAAACATTTATACAATATAAATTTGTGTTTACGACTAATTTTAAACTTATCTATCAGTTTCAGAATAAACATTGTCTGGGTATAATCTATAGCTATTTGAAAATCTGGTATAAGGTTTTGATAGACAGCCTGTTGAGGATAATCAAGGTTCATTTTTCCTATTTTGATACCTTGATTTAATAATGAACGGATTGGAGATGGATTTTTACGGCTTAAAGACAATCTTTGGTAAAAAGGATGTTTACTTATTTGCTCTATTGATGATGATAACCAACTAGGAACACTTTGATTAATTAAGTAATTTTGTTTTTGCTCAGTTAATTGTACTGCTTCTATTATCCAAGCATAACCCCAAAATAACTCATCTCCTCCTGTACCAGAGAGCATGACTTTAATACCATGTTCTTTGGCAATTTTCATCACCGAATAATGTCCATAAGCAGCAATATCAGCTATAGGATCGTCCATTGCTGCAACTAATTCAGGGAAAAAAGCTATTAAGTCTTCTGTCTGTAACTCAATATCCAAAAATGGTAATCCCAGTTTTTTTGCTAATCCTTCGGCTTCGGCTCGTTCATCATAGGGAGGACGACCAGGATAACCTATACTAAAGGCTTGGAGAGTATCTTTGTATTTAGGTGCTGCTAGTGCAGCAATAGCACCAGAATCTACTCCACCACTTAAAGCAATACCAATGGGTACATCAGAGCGTAAAGTTAACTCTATTACTGTATCTAGTTCTTGACGAATTAGTTCTACGGGATTGCCAGTAACAGGAGCAATTTTTTCTAAACTCCAATAGGGTTGGGGTTTAATTTCCCAAGTATCATAGTCAATTAAAAGATAATGAGCAGCAGGTAATTTATATACCCCTGATAAAGGAGTTAATGGTTCTGGTACGTACTGATAATGTAAATATAAATCTACAGCAATAGGATCTAGAGTGGGTTTTTGAGAAAGTAAAGGTAATAAACCTTTAAGTTCCGAAGCAAAATAAAAATTTTGATGATTATACCAATAATAGATGGGTTTTTCTCCGATGCGATCGCGTGCTAAAAACAGTTGTTTTTCCTCTCGATCCCAAATGGCAAATGCAAACATTCCTCTCAGTTTCTCTAGGCAAAACTTACCCCATTGGCAATAAGCAGCTAGTAAAACTTCTGTATCTGTTTGACTAATAAATGTATGCCCTAAATTAATTAATTCTCCTTTTAATTCCAGATAATTATATATTTCGCCATTAAAAGTGATCCAATATCTTTGATTTTGATAGCTCATGGGTTGATGACCCAAAGGGCTAAGGTCTAAAATAGATAGACGAGTATGACCTAATTGAATATGGCGATCGCTCCAAATTCCTTGATCATCTGGACCTCGATCTTTAAGTTTACCTAAAACGTAATTTAAAGATAAGTTTGCACGATTATCATTAGATAGAATACCTATAATTCCACACATTTCAATGTTGTTTTAAGAATTGTTTGGTTATTTTTATGGAAAAGCAGGTTCAAAATCAGGAAATTTCCCCTACTTCTAAAGAAAAATCTTTACTCGGTTTTGGATTCCTTCCTAAAATCTGTCTTATTTTAGAAGACGAGTATTTGTATAACCAATTGAACTCTTCCCAAAGACGGTGAATTTTCTTAGAGAAAGAGTAATGGGGTAATAAATTACTTCCGTCCCAAGGTGTTTGAGATACATATAGGAAATAAAGTTTTTGATAAGGAAGTCTGTATTCTCTATGCCAAGGTTTTTTACTAGTGTAATGAATTATCCCAGGATTAGCAACTGCATCTACCTGTTCTTCTGTAAAACTCCAGCCAAACAAAACAGGATTTATAAGAGGAACCTGCAAATTCCAACGCTGGTGAAGGTAGCTTACTTGTCCTGCAAAGACAGCGTTCAGTGCATCTTGATCAGAGAATTGCATTAAATGCGAATTTCTCTCTATCCAGCATATTGTCTCTTTCAAAAAACCGATTTCCCTAGCTAGTTTAAGGTTAATCAATAAGAGACCGGCGTTGAAATAAATATGAGTTGATGGCAGTCTTAAATCCTTAAAGTGATCTAAAGCTGGACCTCTTAAATAGGAAATAGCATCTGGGACAACACCAAGGAGATTTTTCAATGGATAATCCCAAATTTCTTGGAGTGAATCCAGAACAAGAACATCGGCATCAAGGTAAATTATCTTATCATATTCAGGAAGAATTTCTGGCAAAAACAATCTAAGATAAGTATTGAGAGTATGAACACCTTCAGGAAAGCTGGCCAATCGTTCTGGCGAAATCTGGTAAATTTTTAGAGATGAGTTATGAAACTCAGCAATTTCTCTAAAATTGCTTTTGACTTTTTCGCTAAGTCCAGTGGACAAAATATGAAACTCATACTCTTCACCACGTTTTGCGCTCCCAAAAATTGATTTGATGACAACTGCTGCGTAAGGTGCATATTTTTCATCACAGGAGAGAGCAATTGATATAGGTTCTTTCATAAAAATATTCTCGGGAGCATTGGTTAAATTAATGGATAGATTTACTTAATGGTGTATAAAACTCAATTTCTACTCTATTTGCTAAATTTGTTGAAGTTCTTGAAACCAAGATTGAGAAATTACTTTCCAATTAAATTTTTCAGCAACTCGCTGAATACCCCTTTTTGAGAGAGTAGTATTATGATGTAAATGTCTCACTCTTGCCGGTAAGTGATCAATATGAGCGCGAATGAAGGTTTCAGAGTAAGAAGATTGATTTGCTTGAATAAAGCAAACTGTTTTTTGATTCACTTTTTGATTCATCCTAATTTGAATAATATTCTGATCCAAGTTTTTGATGAAGTAAAGCTAACCTTTTTGATCGTGTTGTAACAATTGATTGCTCCCTACTTAAAATAAAATCGCGAATCTTGCCTCTAATACCTTGTTTAAAGCCATAATTCCGAATAGCTGGTAACCAATCTGTCCGCTTTCCTAACACTGCATGAGCGTAGTCGCCTTCATGCCAGATATCAACTTCTTGATACAAGAAAACTTCAGTTTCTGTATGATCAGCTAAAGCCAAAATCGTCACATTGTTAATATCTTCATCCACTGGCTGGATCTCTTCTGGATGATACTGTTTTAAATTTGCCTGCTTGCGTGGAGTAGGAAATGCGAGAATTAATCGACCTCTTTCACTCAATAGTTGTCTTAATGCTTCATGTAATATAGGTCTATCTGCAATGGCTATGTGTTCATATACATCGAGCAGCACAATCAGGTCAAATTTACCATCAAGTATGCCTTCTGTTAGTGGTCCTTCTACAAAAGATAGTCTTGGAGAACCGAAAAGTTTTCTAGCGATTTCTAGTGATTTTGGGCTAATATCAAGTCCAACAACTTCTGATTCTGGCCAGCAACGACTCATTCTCCAGGAAATATCACCAATACCACAGCCGATTTCCAATATACGTTGAGGATTATTTACTGTCCATTTCTCGATTGTCAGCCACGCACCTTCAATCCGTGGATTTCCTTCTACAAATCCTCTTAACTTTCCTCTAATTTGTTGATCGTAATATATTTGAACTTCTTGAAATTTACTCATAAAAACTCAACCAAACTTATGGAATGTACCATTTTCCTGCAAATTCACGGTTATTTGATCTTTCTTTAACCCAAAAAATTTGAGTATGCCCAAACCTTTCTAAGAGAGGCTTAATACCACGTTGAGCAGTAAAGTCATAGAATGCTTCACGACATCCCTCCCAATGCCCGAAATCATCAAGTATAATAATCCCCCCTTCTGGTACTAGGTCATAAAATGTATTTAGCGAAAGCATGACGCTGTCATACCAGTCAGCATCAATATGGAGCAAAGATACTGCTTGTGGCAGCGGAGCCTGAAAGCTATCTTGAAACCAACCTTTACGAATGATGTAATTTTCGTTTGCAAAGCCAGCAATCTCCATTGCCTCCCTTACTTTTTCTTCTGCTCCTACACATCTGCCAACATACTTAGCCGCAGCCAAACCATCCACTTCTTTCGTTTCTGGCATACCTAAAAATGAATCATATAGCCAAACTTTTCGCCCAGTGCTGCGTAAAGACAATGCAATTGCAGCAGCAGAGCCACCATTGCAAACACCGCATTCAACAAAATCTCCAGGAATACTTCGATTAAGAATATCTTGACCTAAGATGTAGAGCTTCTTCAAAACCCGAATACCGGACATCGAATAATTGTTGAGTTGTTCAATTTCCGGTGGAACTTTCAAGATAAAGTCTGGCTCGCTAGTAATTGATTTAGACTTGAAAAATTGTAAAATCTGTTTCATAGTTTTAAATTAGATAATTGATTTGCCAAATACTATCTTCTAAATAAGTACAGGTTTCAGGATTCCATTCAAACTCGCGTGATCGACCATACATAACTACTTCAAAAGGACATATATCCTCAATCGTTTGAAATTTCTTCCCACCAGCACGTTCTGAAAAATGAACTTTGAGAGTATAACGACCCATATATAGCCTTAGCTTAGGAATTTGGCAGTTCAAATGGAATACTCCGGCATTACGGCACATTGGTCGCTCTGAGTCAAATGTCCAAAGGTGAACTACTGGCTGCTGCAAAGAGTTAAAAACTTGGAAAGATAAAGACGCACCGTCAATTGGTACTGGTGTCGTAATCTCGAAATGCACCTCCATAGACTCACCATTTAGCTGAACGTTACTTGGTTCTGTTGTTCGCAATTCTACTTTTGTGATTTTCGGTTCATAGTCTGATAGTTTGTCCCTGTAAACTAATTCTTCATTGCACCCTTCACGTAAATATTCAGCAATTCCTTCTTCGGTTTTTCCCTGGTAAATACACTTTCCTTTAGAGAGCATCAGACAACATTTTGTTAGAGTAGAAATGGCTTGCATATTATGACTTACAAACAAAACCGTTCGTCCCTCCTTCCCCACATCCTCCATTTTTCCTAAACATTTCTTCTGAAAAGCAGCATCCCCCACCGCCAACACTTCATCCACAATTAAAATATCCGGCTCTAAATGCGCCGCCACCGCAAATGCTAACCGCACATACATCCCCGAAGAATAACGCTTTACTGGCGTATCCAGAAACTTCTCCACCTCTGCAAACGCCACAATCTCATCAAACTTCCGCTTAATCTCCTCCTTCCCCATGCCCAGAATAGCACCATTGAGAAATATATTCTCTCTCCCTGTCAACTCTGGATGAAACCCTGTTCCCACCTCCAATAAACTGGCAACCCTACCCTTAATTTTAATACTCCCTTTTGTCGGTTCTGTAATCCGACTTAAAATTTTCAATAACGTTGATTTACCCGCACCATTACGCCCAATAATTCCAACTCTATCACCTTGTTTAATCTCAAAAGATACATCCTTTAAAGCCCAAAATTCCTCAAAAGCCGGATTTTCATTCTTAGCTTGCGGATTAATTAAACTACCAATAGATTTAACTTTATTAGTAATCACATCTCGCAGTGCTGTATAACGTTCCTGCTGCTGATGTCCAATAATATATTTTTTACCGAGATTTTCAACGCGAATAACTGTATCTGACATAAGTATTAATTTATCAATTTGAAAATTATTGATTTGACGGCTTATATATCTCAAGATTAGGCTAAATTTAGCATTTAATTATAGAAGTAGCCAAATTACCCACCCATAGTATATTATTAGCTCACTTATAACACACTTATTTTATAAGTTACTAGTAGTTATCCCCTATATTTGAATAGTATTTTCTCCTCAGCTTGTTTAAATTCAATATCAAATAAATCAAACACAACTTCCCTACCCAATAAAACTTCTTGGCAATCCTCATTTTGTAACCAGGCAACAGGCGCAGAAAAGGTATAATTATCAATCTGCATTTCAACTTGTCGGAGTACATATTGTACACTCCCCCCTACTCCTTCTCCATTACTCAGAACTTCTCCTTGAGAGAGGGCATATCCTAAGTCTGTGCCTAAATAAAATGTAATTAGGCTAATATCCGAACCAGAATCTACAAGCATTTCCAGGATTTTAGAATTTTGAAAAGTTAGACATACTTCGTATTTTGGCTGCCAATCATGTTTTTTGACTGTTCTAAAACGCACTGGGAAAAACTTCACTGGCTCAACAAATTCGTTCTCGTAGATCCGCTCAGTGATGTAGTCAGAAGATTTTAAGTTCTGAAGGTCAATTTGCTGTGTCATGATTCTATAATCTTGGTGATGAGCTATTACACCATCCTTAGTGTAAATAATCCATTCTCCACGATATTGTTTTAATTTTCGGTAATTTGCTTTACGCCATTCTTTGGCACTATTGTATTTTTCGTTCATATTTAGCTATAGGAAAGTCGGGAGACAATGAAAATTATATTCATTATAATCAATGGTGCAATTTTTGCTGTTCTTTAACCCATACTTCATAAGTTTGAAGAAAGTTTCTGAATACTTGCTTCCCAATATTACGCTAAAATACCTAATAAAATTTTACCTAAATCTAGCAAATCATCAGGAATCTTAAAAAGGTTTAAATCTTGATAGATAGTTTTTTCAATTTTATCTAATTTACCAAATTGCCACAAATTCCCAGTAGTCACAGCACCATACAATATATCTTGATCTATGATCTCAGATGAAGCAATTAATTCCACTGCCAGGGGAATGTTATTTTGCAAATATTTGATAAAAAAACTATCAATAAAATTAGTATTGATTACCTTTGTACCGGACAATTTTTCAACTCTATTAGACATATCCGAAAATTAAATATGCGTGACTTACAACCTTTGTAGAGACGTTCCATGGAACGTCTCTACATTCTTTTCTGGAGATGTCTATTGATCATTAGGTAAGCTGATACCTTGTTCCAATAACAATTGTCGTAATTTAGCTACTTCTAATTCAGCAGAATCTGCTCGTTGTTTTTCTTGTTCTGCCCGTTGTTTTTCTCGATCTTCCGGTGTAGGCAACCAATTATTATCTTTATCATACCAACGTAACCACTGTCTAGTTAGTCCTTGATATTCTCCCTCCCATAATCCTAAACCTAATTCAGCTTCCTCTAGCCATACCCCTAATCCATTAATAGAGAGCGGTTGATAACGGTTCATTACTAAACCAAAACAGTGAAACTCGTCAGTATAACGGTTATAGACAAAATAATAGGGGATTCTCAGAATTTGCTCATATACTGTCCATTTATTAGGAGGTTGATTAACTTCCCGTAAATTTCTATTTCTCCCTAAGTCTTCGTTTTCTGTTCCTGGAGATATTAGTTCTATTACCACAAAGGGATATGTTCCTTCATACCAAGTAACATAACTTAATCTTAGTTCTGTTTGTTCATAAAAACGGGATACTCCTAATACCGCAAACCAATCAGGGCGTTTATACCATTGTGTATGCTTGCTGTCATAGTATAAATTTAAGTCGCTACCTGTAAATACATTATCTTCTGGATAAGAAGGTGGACGAAAGGTACTACGCAATAATTCTGGTTGTAAAAGGTGAAATTCGTCTGGCAAACCTGGCTCCTCTGGATCTTCGCTAGGTAAATCATACATTGTTGGCAGTGTTTGTTGAGGAGGTAATGGCTCATAGCTGGGTTTGCTATACACATCACTTTGATACATTATTAATTAGCTCCTGTATTTAGTCGCTGTTGCCAAGATTCAACTATCTGCTTAATTGTCTCTTCTAAGGAAATTGTAATATCCCAGTGAGGATAATGCTCACGCATTTTTGTTAAATCGGAATAATAGCAAATGTGATCACCAATGCGATTTTCTGATACGTAAGTATAAAGCATGGCTTTATTACTATATTTTTCAGTTAAATTAAATGCTTCTAGAATTGAGCAGCTATTTTGCTTACCTCCTCCAAGATTGTACACTTCTGCTATGCGAGGATTTTTAATAAAAGCTTCAATAAATCGCGCGACATCTAATGAATGAATGTTATCTGTGACGATAATTTTTGATGCTATCCAAACCCTTGTAGAGACGTTCCATGGAACGTCTCTACATTTAAATTCATACTTGGTTTCAGCAACGCCCATAATCCCATCTAGTATCTAATTCTTTGAGTTTAATTGTGTTCGGGCGATCGCCATAAACTTTATTTGTGGACATATGTACAAAAGGCAATTTCGGGCAAAATTACCGGACAGCCTCTAGTAAATTGAGAGTTCCTACTGCATTTGTATCAAAGTCATCAAAGGGAATCGCTGCTGCTCAGTCATGACTAGGTTGTGCTGCGGTGTGAACTATTGCATCTGGTTCAATACTTTCTATTAAGTTTAATACACTTTGGCGATCGCGGATATCTAGTTCATGATGCACAAATCCTTTAATAGTGTTTTGTAATCGGTGTTGATTCCAACGTGTATCTCCTTGAGAACCGAAAAATACGGCTCTTTGATTATTATCAACACCATGAATCAACTAACCTTGATTGGCAAAATAAATACAAACTTCAGAACCAATTAGCCCAGAAGAACCAGTTACAAGTAATTTTTTCATTGAAATTATTAATTAATTCAGAGAGTTTTTGATAACAAATTGTACTTTAGAGATGTTAGATTTTTATCCTTTTCCCATAATTCAAAACGACTAGCTTTATACATAATTTTTCTGTTTGTGGCTTAATTTTCTGCCTATTTTCTATCTGTATACTATTAATCACAAATCAAACTCAGTGCTTTACATTTAATTTCCTCTTCATCAATTTTTTGTTTAAGTTCATTATCTGCGTATATACCTTCAAAAGCTTCTAAAGCTGCTTTTTTAATAGCAGTATCAAAAGCATCAGTTAAAATTTCCTGTAATTCCTCTTTACTAGCGTAGAATCCACCAGATTTTTTACGTTTATTCACCTTCTTAATTTCTTTGCTGCTATTATAGATAGAAAACTCCCAAGAACGAGTGCTACGTTTTTCTGCTTCTTGTTTGATTAAGTGTAGCAATAATATCACTGCATAACTATAAATCTTAGCTAGTTTATCTTCCCTTGACATTTCTTCAAGTTGACTAACAATTTCTAAGGCTTGATCATATTCTTGCTTTTCAATTAGTTCACGTAATAGTAATAGCTCTTCCATAAGACAACCATCTTACTCATTAATGTTTCAGGTTCTTCAGCATCTGACTCACCCTACATCATCCAAAATTGATAACTAGCAACTTGAATTAATTAGGTAAATTAATACTTTGTTGTGCTAATAATTGTCGCAAGTTTGCTAATTCTAATTCAGCATTATCTGCTCGTTGTTTTTCTCGCTCTTCTGGAGTAGGCAACCAGTTATTATCTTTATCAAACCATCTTAACCATTGTCTGGTTAATCCTTGGTATTCCCCCTCCCATAATCCTAAACCTAACTCAGCTTCTTCCAACCATACTCCCAAACCATTAATTTCTAATGGTTGATAACGGTTCATTACTAAACCAAAACAGTGAAACTCGTCAGTATAACGGTTATAGACAAAATAATAGGGGATTCTCAGAATTTGCTCATATACTGTCCATTTATTAGGAGGTTGATTAACTATTTAATATTGGCTTCTTGACGAATTAACCTTAATTTTCCCATGCAAAATATTTCCGCAAATTTCAGGAAGTTCTTGTTCAAGTATCACCCTGATTTTGTTGCAACCAATTTTCTAGTTGATTTATTTCAGTGAGATCAAGTAACTCTGTTGCTAATTCTTCTAGTTGAGTAATTGATAGTTGATTAATTTTGAGGCTAAAATCAGATGATAAACTCCCAAAACGACGGTCAATTAATTTCCATACTAACTTGAGACTTTCTTGCTGTAAACCCTGCTGTAAACCCTGTTTTTCTCCTGTTTCCAAACCTTCTTTTAAGATTTGTTGATACCAAGGAGATTCTCTTAATATGGTCATATCCCACCTCATTATTTGTTGAACTAAGGGTATATCTAGAACAAAACCCGCAAAAAATGATAATAATGGCTCTAAATCCGTTAAAGTTTCATTAGCTCGTAATTCAATTACTGCTTGTCTGACAATGTTTTCATTTCCTCCTCCTTTTAATATTGGCACAAAAGGTAATAAACTTGATAGGTTATGCTCAAAAACTAAGTTAACATCTACCTCCCACAGATTAATAATATGATAGTTTTGATAGGTTTTAATTCCCATAAATTCCGTTTCGTAAAAGTTAGGAATTATTTCTGTTTGCGAATTAGGCAAAATGTTAACCAATACCGGATAAACAGGTAAATTATAGTTTTCTTTAGCTAGGGCTGTATAAGCATACATTCTTACCGGGACTTGCTTATTATAACGCAATTGTAGCTCATTAAGAATTAAAAATTCTCCTTCTTTGGGACTAGAGACTTTAATTAATACATCATTTTCTCTTGCTACCCATTGAAAATCAGAACTAATAATTTCTTTAACTGTTAAATCAGGATTGTTAGTTAACCAACGTACCCATTGTTCAGGTGCTAAACTAATTAGGCGTTTACCGCCAATATCTGCTTTCTTTTTAGTCATTTGTCTGTTCTGTTTTCAGAATATTTTTAATTAAATAAATCCATCAATTAATTCTGCTTTTTTTTGAGGTGGCATGAACTGATAACGGCGTTCAAATTCTAACCGGTTTAGGAGATTCCTGCGGAGCGCTTCGCTATCGCCGTTCTCTAATGGAGGAATAATAGAATAACACATAGTTAATTAGTGTTCGCTAAGTTTAATGGAGTCAAGTTAGTATAGTTTTAAGTTCTCAATCTGATTTTTGGGCAACTGATCTAAAATTAGCACTATTTGAATTAGGATTATTACGCTAAAATACCTAATAAGACTTTACCTAAATCAAGCAAATCATTAGGAATTTTAAAAAGGTTTATATCTTGATAGATAGTTTTTTCAATTTTATCTAATTTACCAAATTGCCACAAATTCCCAGTAGTAACAGCACCATAAAATATATCTTGATCTGTGATTTCAGATAAGGCAATTAATTCAACTGCGAGTTGAGTAAACCCTTTTGTTAAATCATCTTTTTTTGCTTCAATCACTAATAAATAATGTGTAGACTGCAATAAATAATCTAAAGTTCCTTTTAAGCGATCGCTCACTCTTAACGGATATTCAATTTTTAGCTGACAGTTACAGATGGCAATAATCTCTAATAAAATGGGAGCTACTAAAGTTTCTCGTCTAGCAGTTTCACTACTTAAACTAATCAAAGGTAAAACTTTTCTGATTTTTTCTTTAATAAGTAAAAGTTCATCTACCACAGTTCTATCTGTTTGCGGTAAAGATAATTCTGTTTTGATAAATGAATAATGAAATTCTCGTAAAATATCATCGGTTTCATAGGGTAAATCAAAGTAAGAACTAAAAGTATAAGACTGATCTTCTTGTAAGATTTTTATTTGAGGTATCATCGTTTTTTACTTACAATTTAATATTGGCTTCTTGACGAAGTTGTGGAAATTTATTAACAAGTATAGCTTCATATTCAGTAGCGATCGCTCTGTAGCAGTTTGTCTCTTACCTCTGGGATTAATTAAACATCAAGAAATTTAATTTTCTTAGCGAAGGTTTGCTGAAATATTGTCGCAATATCTATTGGTATAGTTCTATATATTTTTTCGTTGGCCATACTAAGGAATGTGAATTAAATAAAGTGCAACAGTAGGGTGTGTTAGCGACAGCGTAACGCACCATTCCACGTTAAATCAGAATTGCAGGTTATTAAATTTGCGTTCCT
>JAKOGY010000455.1 GCA_028658405.1 Dolichospermum sp. ST_sed8
CGATATAGCTACGTTTGACTACGAAAAACTACAATTTTATGAGATTAAATGCACAAGACTGTAGTTTAGCAGCAATTCTTATTTTGAAACCAGTTTACGCTATTTTAGCGATCGCTAGAATCTTTAAGGATTGTAAACAGCTTGTTGTGTTACCATTGGCGTTAGCATTATCACTTATGCAGTGTCTCCAATCGTTATCTGACATATTTTACATCGTGGCAAGTAGCAGATTAAGTATAGATCATAGTTATCTGAAAACCTAATCCAACAAATTTATCAAGCTTTAGCAGATAACCCTATCAGCTAACTACTCACGCAATATTGACCTGTAATGCCTCTGTTTTGAGTTTCAGGTAAAACGTTAAAACTCAGGTACTTGAACCTGTCTTATTGTACCCGCGTAATGTTTCATAATTATTTCAGGTGAATTACCTACCCATTTAGCAACCTGTACCACACTCACACCAGTTTCTAAGCAATTTGTGATAAACGTGTGTCGTGTATGGTACTGGGGACGGTAAGGAAAATTCAACTCAGATAATACAGTTTTCCAGGCTCGATTAAGGAAGTTATGAGCATCAATTAAACCGCCCCAAAAATACAAAAACTCCCGCTATAAATTTACTTAATTCCAGCAGGAGTTATCCAAATACCTTGATTAACAAGGATATTAGCTATTCTAATTAATGCCAGGAACGAGACTTGAACTCGTGACACGTGGATTTTCAGTCCACTGCTCTACCAACTGAGCTATCCCGGCGGGCTTCTTTTACCACTGTTATTAACATTAGCATGAGAAAAAAGATTAGTCAAGGGGTTATTGAAAATAATTTTTAGCTAATCTTCATTGTCAATTTCACCCAGCTAAACACAGCCACAAATACCAGAAACTGCACAAAAACAATACTCGGTCCAGAAGCCAGGTTAAACAACCCAGAAACCATCATTGCCGCGATACTACTGCTAGAACCGATAACCACTGATAGAATCAGAAAGCGGCTGAAATGGTGACTCATGAGTTTGGCTGTAGCAGCCGGAATCACTAAAAACGCATTTACCAACAAAACACCAACAGCTTTAATCGCTACAGCAACCGCGAGGGATAGCAAAACTACAAACCCATAGCGATATAATTGCACAGGTATGCCTTGCACTTGAGCAACATCAGGATTAAGAGTTAATAATATCTGTTGTGGCAGAGTTGATAATAAAAAAACGCTACTACCCACAAGTACCAACAGCGTCAAAATTAAATCTGTGTTATCTATAGCCAAAATATCGCCAAATAGCACCCCCATTAAGTTACCGCGATATCCTTTAATAAAACTGGTGAGAATGACACCGATTGCTAACGCCCCTGATAGGACTATACTGAGAACGCTATCACTAGCTAAATCAGTTTTATCAATTAGGTAAAGAACAACAACCCCAAAGATTAAAGTAAAAGGCAGTAACATCCAAGTAGGATTAGTGTTGAGTAGCACGCCTAACGCCACACCTACCAAGGCTGCATGACCAACCGCATGACTAAAAAAAGATAATTGACGTAAAGTGACAAAACTGCCTAGTAAACCACCCAATATCCCCATTAATACAGCGCCCATAATGGCACGCTGCATAAAAGGAAATTGTAGTAAATTCAGCAAATCATGATAATTAATGGTCATATTTTGGGAGGAGTCATTGAATCAGGATTCAGGATTCAGGATTCAGGATTCAGGATTCAGGATTCAGGAGGAAGAAGAAAGAAAGAGTAAAAATTCCTTGATACTTAATTTATTTCATCTCATCCATTTTTGATTGTGAACTACCCACACTGACCTGACGGTACAGTGTGGACTTCCTGCCCAGCAAAAAGCGCAGTAGTAGATTTCTTTCGTCCTCTATTACTCCGACTTACATCTGGGCGACAGGCT
>JAKOGY010000456.1 GCA_028658405.1 Dolichospermum sp. ST_sed8
TCATCGCCTGTACCACCAATTAGGGTATCTATACCTGCACCACCTTCAAGGGTGTTATTAACACCGTTACCAGTAATAATGTTATTACCCGCATTACCCGTACCGTTAATCGCTGCTGTTCCTGTCAGAGTCAGGTTTTCAACATTGGTAGTAAGAGTAAAGGTGACACTAGATTGAATGGTATCTGTATCTCCATTGGCATTTTCCGTAATGATGTCGGTGGTGCTATCTACAATGTAGATATCATCACCTGCACCACCAATTAAGGCATCACTACCACCGCCACCATCAAGGGTATCATTACCAGCATTACCAAAGATGATATTGTTAGCACTGTTACCAAGAATGATATTATTAACATCGTTACCTGTACCGTTAATTGCATCTGTTTCCGTCAGAGTCAGGTTTTCGACGTTGGTAGCAATAGTGTAAGTGACACTAGATTGAATGGTATCTGTACCCTCTTCCACATTTTCCGTAATGATGTCAGTGGTGCTATCAACAATGTAGATATCATTACCTTCACCACCATTGAGGGTGTCGTTACCTGTACCACCAATTAGGGTGTCATTACCTGCATTACCAGAGAGTTGGTTATTTTGAGTATCACCAATAATGGAGTCATCTTGACTTGTTCCTTGAACATGATCAAAATTGGTGACGGTGAATGTTCCTACTCCTGGTACACCATTGACAGTCAATTGTTGGGTTTGTAAATTGACGTTGATAGAGGCTGCATTCCCCGCAGTAGACACATCAATGGTATTATTAACCGCACTGGCATCAGCAATAATCGTCTCTACTTGAATCAGTTGATCATTTCCTAGTCCACCACCTTTAGTGATGATTCCTGTTGGTGATAAAGTTATGCTTTGTCCAATTTGGCTATAGTCTGCTGTGTCATTACCTTCACCACCATTGAGGGTGTCGTTACCTGCACTACCAATTAGGGTGTCATTACCAGCATTACCAGAGAGTTGGTTATCTGCTACATTACCAGTGAGGGTATTATTAAGTTTGTTCCCTATACCATTAATGGTATCTGTGCCAATGAGAATTAGGTTTTCCAGGTTTGCTTTTAATGTCCAAGTTACGGAAGATTGAATGGTATCTATGCCGTTATTTAAAAATTCATAAACGATGTCACCCAGGTTATCTACGACATAAGTGTCATTGCCTCTACCGCCAATTAAAGCGTCTATTCCCGCACCGCCGTTCAGGTAATCATCTCCATTATCACCACTTAAAACATCATCTCCATTACCACTTTCAATCCAATCATTACCAGTGCTACCGTTAAAGATCACCACACCTGTAAAGTTACTTAAATCAAAATCCTCAAATCCTGTTACTTTTGTTCCATCAATGTCTAATTGATTGGTAATATTGCTGACATCTATGGAGATGGTATCCTCAGCACTTCCCCCGGTGATGATTAGGGTATCTATACCATCACCACCATTAATAGTGTCATTTTGTTGGAGTTCAGCAAAGACGCTACTAACAGTATCATTTCCAATCCCTGCATCAATGAAATCTTGTTGCGGTGTTGTCGTATTGAAAGTTGTCATAATAGATTTGCCCCCAATTAATTTGATAGAAGACGTTTATTCAAGGTGTTAAGTCACTGGTGACTAAAAAAAGACTAACACTAATTGATATCAAGTGTGAGTATACTACACCAAAGCACTCTGTGCTACCAATTGGGACAGGTTTGATCTTGATTTTTGAATTTATTTTTTCTTTGTCAGTGGTCAGTGGTCAGTTGTTCATTAGAGAACTTCACAAAAAAATGAACTGCTTGCAGCAGCGCTTCGCTATCCAATGTTATCTTGCCTGTCCTTGTATTATTAGGGGACCAGATGCCCGCACTACAAGAAATTTTGGGATATTTTTTAAATTGGAAGTCTCTTAT
>JAKOGY010000457.1 GCA_028658405.1 Dolichospermum sp. ST_sed8
TTATTAGGGGACCAGATGCCCGCACTACAAGAAATTTTGGGATATTTTTTAAATTGGAAGTCTCTATAGTAAATCAAGTAACACATCCTCAATTAGTGCTTCTGTTGCTGGTACTATTGGGCAAAAGTTTACTGAGTTTCTAAATAGATGATGTTTTTTATAAACGCGTAATTCCTAAAACCGTAAATAGTAATTAGCATTTTTGATTTTTTGCTAGTTGTCTCTAGAGAAACTGGTTTTTTGTGCTTTGATAGAGACAGATGAAGTTTTATAAAGAGCCTTGACTACTACTTTTAATCCAGCAAATAATCCAACCCTACCTACTGCTTGGCACTGCTTAACTCCAATTTGGCAAGGTGATGAGGAAGTTGTGAAAAAGGGTTTACCTCACACTCAGTTAGCACCAACTTGGCAATTACTGCTTTTGGGTGATGGTTCTCCGACTCGACACGTACAACTGCTGACTGGTGAGCCAACGGAGGTAGATGTGATTGATATGTCAGCTATTGGTATGAGTTCAGATCATGCACCAGCGATAATGCAAATGCTACCTGGTCCAAGAGTAAGACGACAAGTATGGGTGCGAACTGCTTCTGGTCAACGGTTATATTATGCTGCTTCTTGGTGGGAAGCAAGTCATGTAGATGAATATTTACAAAACAAGTCTTTACCAATTTGGGCAAGTTTAGCGCGGCTACGGACTGAGTTGTATAGAGATGTTCAAGGTATTTACTATGGTCACTCAGAGGCGTTAGAGTCGGGTTTTCAGGAAAAGGGGCCTTTTTGGGGTCGCCATTATTTGTTTTGGCATCATGGACAACCGCTAACTTTGATTTATGAGGTTTTTTCGCCTTTTTTAACTAAATATTTAGGCGCTATGAATTATGAAGGTTAATCCTCTCTATGACTAATCCCCAAAACCAGATAGGATTTCCAGGATGATTAATTGTCTGAATCAGGATATCCAGGATTTAAGGATTTTCAGGATTGATTATTATAAATATCCTGAAGATTAAGTGAAAGGGTTAAAAAGAGGGATACCACAACTATCAAAATCACGAATATTGCGTGTAACTAAAGTGAATTGATGTATCTGGGCTGTAGCAGCAATCATCATATCTGCTTGGGTAACTGTTTTACCACTTAATCTTTGTTGACCTCGTATTTTACCGCAAAGTTGAGCGATTTCAGCCGTGATAGGTAAAATTTGGCAATCATTTTTAATAAAATTATCAAACCAATTTTGAATTTTTAGGTTAGGTTTTGATGTTAAACCATAATGTATTTCTTCCAGAGTAATTACACTAATATTTATGGAAGATAAATTTTTTACCCGTATTAAAACACCAGGATTCGGCTGAGGTCGCACTAATTCGCTAATAATGTTCGTATCACATAAAAAAGTCATTGCGGATATTAAAAAAAGAAATTAGGACGGTCTTGACGAGAGGGAATTTCTAAAGAATAATCTTCTTCAATACAGATTTGCTGAAGTTCGTTAAAAGCATCAGCTAAAGTCTTTGTTTGTTTATCTTGGACTAAATTTTTTTGAGGATAATCTAGAGAAATTTGAGATTGTTTTAAAAAATGTTCAGTTTCTTGAAGTGAGGAAAATTTTAGTAATTGTTGAATTTGCACAGAAGTCATGATTCTATTTTTATAAGCTTCTACTGCTAAAGCTTCTAAGAGTTTTTGTGGTACGTCTTGCCAGTTTTGTTGTAGTTGGTAGCCAATATCTTCAGGAATTTCGATAGTAATTTGCATATTTTTATCTTTTTTCCAAAATCAGGATTTATTTAATTATACATGATATTTTTTGTCAGAATCAGGATTTCCAGGATTTGAGGATTTTCAGGATGATAATTTTGGATGTTGTTGGTGAGGATTGTCT
>JAKOGY010000458.1 GCA_028658405.1 Dolichospermum sp. ST_sed8
CATAATTTATTTTATCAATTTATTATTAAAATGTATAATTAATTTTGCATGGGTACTTATATTTGTTTGGGGCAATGTCTACGAGGGGGAAGCGAACTGCTTGCAGCAGCGCTTCGCTATCGCTTCTCTTAATAATTTAGCAGGGGCGATTCCTACGGAGCGCTTCGCTATCGCTCTATTTCCCTCAAGAATTTGGTAGGGGCGATTCCTACGGAGCGCTTCGCTATCGCTTTCTCAGTGTATTTGCAGACGAATTTGGTAAACTAGAAGTACAACCAGCAGCTTTAAATTGTTGAGAAATTTGATTTTTTTCTGATGCTTCAAATATAGATTCAAGTAATCCACTTAGTGATTCAACAGGTCTGGGACTACGTAAAGGAATCTCACTATTATTGCCGACAAATCTGCCATTTTTGAGCAATGCTGATCCTAAATAATAATTTCCTTCTTTGAATAGCACTTCTCCAATATTGGTTTTTATAACTCCATTAGAGAAAACACCAGTAGTTAAACGACCAGAACCTTCAGCTGTTTCAAAAACACAAACACGACCCTTACTATTTGATGGATAAATATGACTACTATTTTCGTATCCCACCCACCGACCAAAGAAAGGTGCTAATTCTGGTTCAGTCTTTGACCAAGCACGTACAAAGGATTCTCTTGTCTTCTTTTCTACTTGAGTACGTCTATCTTGAAGAGAACCAGCACCTACATTGCTAATTTGTTGCTGAAGTTCTTGACGTAATCTTTTAATTTCTGCATTAGTTGGTTGTCGAGTTTGGGCTAATACTGATAATTCGTTAACACCTAAAGTTATTAAACTGAATCCTAAGATAAATAGCGATCGCTTCGCCCACGGTAGGTATCGCTGTACTTGTGGTAATACTAATTTTTGGGTCTTCAAAACAGGTTTCATAGATTTTCCTTGAAAATGTTCAAAATTTAATCAATGGGTTCTTTAGTACAAGAAAGTTATTAGTGTTACCGCAGTTTACACCGAGAACACCTGTTCCAGGCACTTTCTCATAAAAATATGGCGACATATTTTGTGCATGAAGTCTTATGGGATAAGGTATTCAGAATTAACACACTAGGGCATCCCCAAACCATGATTTATTTAACTGCCAAGAAACCCAGTTAGGAGTACCATTACTGCGATTGTAGGATAAAACATACTGCGGTTTTACCATCAAATAATTATCAGGGGTATTAATATTAGTTGTGGCTTGACTGGGATTTCCTAATAGTAAATTAACCGATGGTATAATTTTATCAGGTGGTTTTGTTTGTGCTGGGGAACAGCCAATTAACAACCCAATCAAACTAACTAAAAATATGATTCTGATGGATTTTATCATCAATGTACTCGGTTGCTATTAAAACACTTAAACAAGATTCTATTATAATTTTACATAATAATACATAAGCAAGTTAAATGTCATTTATGCAGTTGGGTAGTGCTTTTTGAGCAATAAACAACTATCTAAAATTCTTGAGGTAAACTTTTAGTTTACAATATTCGATATCAACTACAGATATCATGACTGTAAACAAGACCCCACCCAGTGAAATGATCCGCGTGCCGACTGTACTCATTCCTGTAGTCCGCCACCTAGCCAAAATCCACCGCGACGGTCACACAACAGCGTTATTGCAAGGATTACAGGAATTGATAGCGCAGTTCGATAGCAGCGTAAAACTAGAAGTAACTGACGAATTACAGCAGGTGGAAGAGAAGCTGGGGGAACTGGAAACACACCTTTGCCAACAAGATCAACAGGTGGACTCTAAAATAGAAGCGCTTAGTAAACAGTTGGAAAAGATTGAGAAGGCGCTGGCCTCTGGTAGATATAGCGGTGGTAACTCCAGACAAAG
>JAKOGY010000459.1 GCA_028658405.1 Dolichospermum sp. ST_sed8
GGGTTATATACCTATCTAAGTGAGTGGGCATACTCTGTGTACGACAACTTAGAGCATGATTCCTTGGGGACAACACCATTACAAGTTTATACAGACACTTTAGAAAGAACAGGAGAACGAGAACACCGACACATTGCCTACAACGAAGACTTCCTCATGGCCACACGTCCCAGTACGCCCAAAGGAACGGCTTTAATCCAGCCCGGAGTGGGAATTAAAGTCAATTATCTTTATTACTGGAATGATGCTTTCCGTAATCCGGGTGTAGAAAAAACCAAAGTTCCCGTGCGTTATGACCCCTTTGATATGGGTGTAGCTTATGCCTACCTAGAGGGACGCTGGGTTAAATGTATCTCCCAGTATTACAGCACATTTGTAGGACGCACAGAGAGAGAAGTGCTGTTAGCCGCAGAGGAAATCAGACAAAAGGATAAGCGTAATTCTGTCAGTACGAATATCTCAGCTAAACGCCTAGCAGATTTTATTGCCTCAGCGCAAGAGCATGAAACCTTGCTCCTGCAAAGATTACGGGATTTGGAAGCCAAAAGTGTACTGGAAAATTTAACGTCCCATCTTGATGAGGTATCGTCACTCACCCAAGTTCAATTTATACCGCAGTCCCCAATCAACAAGTCAAACGGTGAAGATGTCTCCACAGTTCATAAAACTGAAAATATCCAACAGTTGGATGTCACAAAACTACCTGTCTTTGAGGAATACAGATAATGGAGAACTTTCCTGAATCAGCACAGTCCCAACTCAACCAATTCAAGGAATATGCGATATCTCATCCGCAGTTGGCGCAAGTGGATATGCTACTCATGGGTGCGATTCGTGAACCTGCGGGATTTGCTCACGTCCTGGTGTATGGACCTTCTGGGGTGGGAAAGACGACGATGATTCGCCAAATTACTAGACGGTTAAATGGGACTACTGTTGACCAGAATGGTTTTCGTGAAGGAGGCTATCGCAATAGTAATGGTTCTCCAATACCACTGTTACTGGTAGAAACACGACCTCCTGACGGTGGGGTGTTTAATCGGGCTGATTATTACCGCACGGCACTGAGATTGCTGGGAGAACCATACTACGAGCGGCGAATGATGGTGGATATAGATGCCGAGCAGACTTGGGAGAAAAAGGGACGGGGACGCAGTAAAACGGCGCAGTTCAATGATTCTCCTGAACTACGTCAGGCTTTAGAGGAGGCAATGAGCAAACGTGGTGTCAAGGCTGTAATTTTGGATGAGGCACAGCATTTAATGAAGATTGGTAGTGGGGCTAGTGGTGGTAAGCTTTTAGACCAGTTAGATTGGATTAAATCGATGACGAATGTGACTGGTGTATTGCACATTCTCATTGGCACGTATGAACTTTTGAGTTTTCGCAATTTAAGTGGACAGGCATCACGCCGGGGGTTAGATATCCACTTTCCCCGTTATTTGTTTCAAAATGAACAAGATAGGCAGGATTTTCAGGGAGTTTTACTGGCGCTGTTCAAGCAAGTTCCCCTTCGGGTTGATATTCCGGCTTTGATGCAGCATTGGTTTGATTTTTATGAGCGTTCTATTGGTTGTGTGGGTGTGTTGAAGGATTGGTTAATTCGTGCTGTGGCGGCGGCGTTGCATGATGGCTGTGATACGCTGACTTTGGAGCGGTTGTATGAACATACTCTTTCACTGGCTCAGTGTGAACGCATGGCGATAGAGGCGACTGAGGGGGAACAAAAACTCTGTTATATCCCACATTCCGCACCCTAAACTTTCACAGATCAAAAAAGCCAGCCAAGTAGTACATAATAACTAAAGACAA
>JAKOGY010000460.1 GCA_028658405.1 Dolichospermum sp. ST_sed8
TGACTCAGTTGGTGATGTTATACTAGATATTCACGATATCTCAGATGTCAGGGAATGTCTCGGTTAAAAGTATCAGATAACGGAGTAAAGAATAGGAAACAGTCTTCTTGTCAGACCTAGGGATCACAGTCAATAGTGTTTGATTGTGTTCTATCCAACTTACTGCGATTCCTAGGTCGCGCTTCGCTATCCCCTACACTGGAACGATACAGCCTAACAGGTCACAACTGCACAGAAAGTTTTCCCTGCAAATGCTGCCAGTGATAGCTCAAAAATCCAATTTTTATCCACTCCTGTGCTACTTTTAGCATTAGGAAGTAAACTCAATGTTCCGCCCTCGTTCAGATAAGAACGCAATTTTTCAGTAGCCATTGCTTTAGTAGCACCAGCAGCTAAACCAAAAGCTGTAGGATCTTTAAGAATTAATGCCAAAGGATTTTTAGCATTACTATCATCTTCAAGAAAACTCTGAATTGCTGAAGATAAAGCTTCGGTAAATGTGACTTTTCCGCCTAAAGCCATTTGTTTGTTAATTAAAGTATGAGTAGCCACAAACTTTAATTGAGGAACTTTTAACTCTTGTTTGATCCCAGCAACGGTATTTTTCCCATAAGCTAAAGTGGAAACATTGCTTCCTGCGGTATCAAAAAGTTTAGCTTCATCCCCTGCATCATTCCAAATAGCAGTTTTACTACCAAAGGAGAAACCACCTGTTTCAGGATGTACTTCATTCGTGTAAATGCGGAAACTCTTACCACCTTCTAAGATAGTTCCTGGTGGGAAGGTTAAAAATTGCTTAGAACTACCCGCAGAAGTTATTTTCCACCCAGAGATATTAGCAGGACTATTACCTAAGTTGCTAATCTCTATATATTCATCGGCTTGAGTGCGTTTAACTGCACCTTTATAAACTAATTTGGAAATAGTTACATTTGTCGTGGCAGTGATGGTAAATTCTTCCGAGTCAGTTACTAAAGGTTCGGGAGTTGGTACAGGCGCGGGAGTCGGTATAGGAGTTACATCAACTGGTGACACAGGCGCAGGAGTTGGTTGAGGTGCAGGAGTTTTAATAAATTCAGCCGTAGCGATTAGCCCTTGTCCACTACTATGAGTAAGGATAACTTGATTAAGTGGCGAATCCGGTTGTAAATCAACAATAGAGTTACCATTATCTTGATAAATGGTTTTTACTCCTGCAAATAGAGGGTGATTTTGATTAACGGGACAATTTCCGCTAATGCCATTATATGAACCCCCATATTTTAGACCAAATGCAGCGAGAAAAGTATTCCAATTGTTGGCTTCAGTTTGTGAGCCTCCTTGACCTGTACCAGCGCAGAGATAAACTTTGCCACCATTCTTCACATAATCAATTAAGACTTGATTATTAACAGGATCGCCACCGACAAAAACAGCATCATATTGAGAAAGGGTTGCTAAATCAATGGGGATATTCATTCCTTTAGTCCAAGTATGACCTGCTTTGGTCATTGTTTGCTCTAAAGAAGATTGAGTTAAACCGAAATTATTGGAAAGTACATGAAATTTACCTTTTTTATCACCAACAAAGTATTGGGCAACATTAGTCACAAACGTGGCTGTATCAGGGGCTTTTTGGAAACCTTGATTGCTTAGTGTCCATTCATCTCCATTAACAACAATTTGCCCATTTAAAGGTTTTGGCGCTGGTTGGCGCACGGCTGGGTAATATGCAATACCCAAAACTGCCCCACTATTGGGTATATGTTCCCAATTACTGGTTAAGTAATTTTTTCTTGTCCATAGTTGATGAT
>JAKOGY010000461.1 GCA_028658405.1 Dolichospermum sp. ST_sed8
AGTATTAGATGAAACCGATAATCTCCAAAAACCTAACCCCCCTGCCCCCCTTCCCTACGAGGGAAGGGGGGTTTCAAAGCCTCTCCCCGCTTCGGGGAGAGGTTTGGAGAGGGGTTTATTTATACATTAAAAACTTTTCAAACATCCTCTAATGCTGTAACTGTTTTTGTTGTCTAAGCGGGTTATTGTGCAAGTGTCAAGGAGTTGCAATAAAAGCATATCTGGATTTAAAATGGCTGGGATGGTTACATAGAGAGATTCTCGGAGTCAATCCTGACTGCCACAGTTAAGTGAAAGTCATGTATTGGTAGAGTCGAGGGGGAATATTATTTCCCGCCCCTCTCTGTTAGATCCGGACGTGCCATTTTCACGGCATCCGGCTCCCGACGTTCTTAGCTTTCGCTTTTGCTCATGTGTATGTAATCGTGGCAGCTTTCGTGGATGGCTAGAAGGTTTTTAGGTTTCCAATTGTTATGATTGGCATCAACATGATGTAGATGTACCTTCTCATCGTTGAGCAATTTCAGTCCACAATGACCACATTTATGGTTTTGCCGTTTAAGGGCTTTAGAGGTGATATCATCATATAACTTACTGTTGCGTTCGCTCCAATAGGTTAAATCTCCGTCGTAGGGTGATTTCTCACCTTTGACATTGATGTGTTTGTTTTCGGAGTAGGGAACTGCTGGGAACGCCTTATCTAGTAATTGCTTGCTAGTGTAGCGGTTTTGCTTAGTTTCCTTATTGAATACCCTGAATGCTCTGTTTTGGATGTGGAATAACGAGTTTCTAGTCCCGTCCATCTTGCAGAAGCGGTGGTAATTCCTCCAGCCTCTAACTACAGGGGCTAATTTCTCAGCCTTTGTGGTAGAACCATAATTCGAGTTGTTGACGATGTGTTTTACTTTCTTACGAAAAGTTTTGTAATTGTCCGCTGATGGAACACATCTAAACTTCCCGTTTTTCTGGACTTTAAAATTCCAGCCCAGGAAATCAAATCCATCTGTCGTGGCGGTTAGCTTGGTCTTTTTCTCGCTAACTTTCATTCCCCGCTCTGCTAGGAACTGACTGATTCTGTCAAGTATTTCTGTGGCATCGTCTTGGGGTCTGAGTATTATTACCATGTCATCCGCATAACGGATTGTTGGCTCTATAACTTTGCTTCCGGCATCTTTATATCTGTGGATACTTTCAATGCCGTTTAAGGCGATGTTAGCTAATAGTGGACTTACTACCCCGCCTTGAGGCGTTCCTTGTTCGGGAAATTCTGGATTAACTCCGGCTTTGAGACATCGGAAGATTCCCTGTCTTATGCTATAAGGAGCGATGAGTTTATCCATGATGGCGGAGTGGTTTATCCTGTCAAAGCATTTTTCGATATCGAGTTCTATTACTCGTTTATCTATTCCATTGCTGTATGAGCGTAAGTTAAGAAACAGGATTTTCTGAGCGTCGTGCGCCGAGCGTCCCGTTCTGAACCCATAGCTGTGGGCGTGGAAGGTTGCTTCATGTGCTGGTTCTAAGGCGTATTTGATAAGGCATTGATACGCCCTATCTGCAATAGTGGGGACTTTGAGAATCCGGGTTTTACCATCCTTTTTGGGGATGGGTATTTCACGTAATCCTTGGTGTTTCCAGTCGTTACATTCGGTTCTGAGCTTTTCACTCAGTTGAAACCTTTGCTCGAATGAGAGCGCGGTTTGACCGTCAATCCCCGCTGTCTTTTTCCCAGCATTTAGCTGTGTTACTTGACGGATAGCCAGTAATCTCGCT
>JAKOGY010000462.1 GCA_028658405.1 Dolichospermum sp. ST_sed8
CTAGATAACGTTTACTCATGTTTTGAGTGGTTTGGTTCACATAAACTACAGATTACTCCGTTTATTTATGCTCTCTCTCAAACAGAATACTTATTTTTGAGCATATAAAGACTTAATAAACTCCCATTCTTGAAATAAGCCTTCTTTAAGAGAAACTTGGGGCTGATATCCCAAAATCCTCCTTGCCTTAGATACATCAGCAGCAGTATGACGTGCATCTCCCATCGCTTTTTCAATATGGTTTCTTTTAATTGGTTTACCAACAATTTCTTCCATAGTATCTAAAACTTCTGTCAAAACTACCCTACTGCCACCACCAATATTAAATATCTCGCCAACGGCTTCAGGTACAGTAGCAGCAGCTAAATTAGCCGCTACAGCATCACTGATAAACGTAAAATCACGGGTTTGTTGTCCATCACCATAAACTGGAATAGCTTGATCCTCAATTACTGATTTAAAAAATTTATGAAATGCCATATCTGGCCGTTGTCTAGGACCATAAACTGTAAAGTAACGAAGTGCTACATAAGGCACACCAAAGTTTTTATAATATAGTCCACACAATCTCTCAGCGGCAAGTTTAGTAATACCATAAGGTGAAACTGGCTTGGGGCAAATTTCTTCATGGGTAGGCAAAGTTTCTGCATCACCATACACACTAGAAGTAGAGGCAAATACTAATCTTTTAAGGTATTTACTATCTTTTGCTGCTTCTAATAAAACTTGAGTAGCATTAATATTGCGTTCAGTGTACGAACGAAAACCTTGCCCCCAACTAGCGCGTACTCCTGCTTGGGCTGCTTGATGGTAAACTACCTCCACATCTTGAAGGAGTTTCTGCCAATCTAAAACCTGAATATCTCCCTCAACTAATTCAAATGCAGGATGGTTCTGGAAATTGGCAATATTTTTGCGTTTGAGTTCGGGATTGTAGTAATCATTAAATTCATCAATGCCAATTACTTCTTTTCCCTGTTTTAGCAAGGTTTCTACCAAGTTAGAACCGATAAACCCACCAGCACCGGTCACGATAATTTTCTGTATAATTTACTTAGTCCCTAACAACTTATAAATTGGTTGATTGATGTAATATTCATGTTGAAAAATACACCTTAATGTATTTTTGCATCCAGCAATTTTTCATAAACTGCTTCAATTTGCCTAACCATACCATCTCCATCAAATCACCAGTTCTCATTTATTGTGATTAATTCTGTTTCTCTAGCTAAACTGGCTAAAAAGTCTTCACGAATTTTTCTCGATAGATAGCACCATGATATCTAAAGAGTGGTTTTTGACTGACTGCTTTTTGCAGCATTATGTTGAGAAATATTTGGATTTTTTGCTGTTTTTCTGGTTCTGCTTCTCGGTACGCTTTGGCAATTTCTGGGTCAACTTGAATGGTAATGTTTTCCATGATAAGTTACAAGTTAATTAGTCTAGTTTTATTATAGCGATCGCCAGCTATTTCTGTTTTACAGTATTACCCGGTAAGCATAAAGCTCAGTCCTTCGACAAGCTCAGGAACCATCACTTTAGTGCTGAGATATAAGCGACACGGGCGAAAATATTTAGCCTAACTCATTGACTGATAACAGTAGATGTGATACAATCTAACTAAATTCTAGAATTTAAGTATAACTAAACAACGTAAAAACTTAACTTATTTGGTTGAGTGCGTAGTCATACCTAACGGTATTGCAGTTTAGGAAAGCTAAATTTGGT
>JAKOGY010000463.1 GCA_028658405.1 Dolichospermum sp. ST_sed8
CCGCATCAGCTTCACAAGCAAATTTTTCTGCGGTCAACTTTTTCAATTCTTTGTTAGCTTTTGTTTCTGCTTTGATATAAATAATATATTTCAATTTAATTAATTTAAATAATCTTAAGTTAGATATTTTAATTAACCTTAAGTTAGATATCTTAATTAATCCTAAGTTAGATATCTAACTTTTTCTTTACTGCTAACCTGTAAAACTTTTCTCACAATCAGAACACCCCCAGTATCCAGGGCTGTTTCATTCTAAAATCTGACATTTTATGTATTTACGAGAATGCGTCATTTTAGGCTTAAGCTATTTGGTACATTGACAATTGCTAAAAATATTGATTGGCAGAATACTTATCCAGCAACGGTTGCAGCCTTAGTATAACTTTCTGTACGATTGCTCATTTACCCCCGTATACGCTAGACAGGCGATCGCTAGGGAGGGCTTCGCAGGAATCGCAATTATAAATTCCCAAACCTGTAATCATCGTTGTTTCTAACCAGGATTATTTGCAACTATTATCTAAGTTGTAACTTCAGAGGATGGCTTTGGCTTTTTCTCAAAAGTCTGGATATTAGGTTCTAACAGCACAAAACCGTCATTAGTTGCCTCTCCCATTTTCCCAGCAATAGCACCGACCCACTGGGGATAATTGGCCTGTGCGTCGGTCAATTTCTTCCAAACTTTAGGTTTAACAGTGACGCTAATTATCCTTCCATCGCAGTCAATCTCAAATTGTTGCCAACCATTTTCTACAGTCTTAACTTCTGGCAGTTCGTTGATTTTGATAGTTAGTTCTAATTTTCCTTCAATCATAAATACATCCTTTATAAATTAGCTAAATTAATTAATCCACACTTTTTACAAAAAAAGGGAACAGGGAACAGGGAACAGATAAAAAACTGTGATGGAATTATCTCAATCATTTGATTTCAACTTATTCGCTAATTTTTTATCTAATGTTACTAACTCAATTTGATGATACTTAGCTGTAGCCGCAATAATAGAATCTGGTAATTTTGTTTTATGGGTATATCTAAAATTAATAGTTTCGTCCTCAATTTCTGATGTAATTGCTAAATAGGTCATCTGATTTAATAAAGATTTAATCGCTTCTTTTTCCGTAGAACTTATAGAAGGAAAGCTCAGTAACTCCATCCGAGTTATAGCACTATAAGCACATTCATTAACTTTAATCAGCTTATCTTTTAGCAGATTTAAAATTATTAAATCACGTTGAAACAACCCAATTAAAATATTTGTATCTAACAGATATTTAAGTCCATTCATCACGTAATACTTTTTGTAACTCTAAGGGGTCTTGATTTTTAAATACAGGAAACTCAGGTAAATCATTAACTATATTTACCAATAATTGAGATGATTGTTTTTGTCGTTCTACTAACAACATTTTTTTGATAACTTCTTGGACAACCATTTCCATATTAGGCAACTCTAAAAGTTGTTTTCCTAACTCATCAGGTAACTCTATCACAACTTGCATAAGTTTTATTCTCCTAAAATGATAGCTCAATTCCCAATTCTTTACAGAATAAACTGATTTTAACATCAGTTACTTTACTTTGTTGCTAATCATATATCTTGATTATACTGTAATCGAGAACATTTAAAATCTTGTCTAACCTGTGTTTCCAACTTCAATAACCTCATCCCTCCCATCTTTCACTATAGCTATATCTACTATTGCTCCAATAAACGCTCCTAGAAT
>JAKOGY010000464.1 GCA_028658405.1 Dolichospermum sp. ST_sed8
AGATACCGCAAGGGTTCTAAGTTAAGTGGACTCGTTGAACCAAGAATCTCAGTGGCTAAAGCCAGTGAGAGTGTCAACAGATTGGTAGTTTATTCGGCTGCGCTAGAAGTTCCCACTTGTTCGCTTTTGAGATTTTGTAATTGTGTTAAAAGGGAATCTACCTCTGCTTGCAAGTCCATGAACTTTACTTGCTGATCGTCTCGATAGTAAGCCTTCGTTAACTTCTTGACTAAGTTAGCGTGGGATTCGCATTCGGAAACACTGGATGACATAGTAGACATAGTGGTTGACATTACAAACTTAACTCACACCATTAGAAATGATAATATTATATACTAATCTTTAACTTTGTTAAAAAATTGTATAGTTTTTATTCTATACTCTAACTAGGTTACAAATGTAGTAATAAGAGACTCCGATCATGATGACGGTGTTCCATAACTAACATATAGACTTGAAAAGTGGGATACTTGAACCAAAAGCATTCCCAATTCCAAATCCTTAATTAAAAAATTTTGAATCCCGTGACTTTGAGCCTGTCTGCTGCTAAATCTTATTCCCAACCATGGCCAGGGCTGATCGAAGCCTATCGTCAATACTTGCCTGTCAGTGAAAAAACCCCCGTGGTAACTCTGTTGGAAGGTAACACACCTTTGATTCCCGCGCCAGCGATCGCCGACCGTATTGGCAGACAGGTCAAGGTGTTTGTCAAATATGATGGACTTAACCCCACTGGTAGCTTCAAAGACCGGGGGATGACAATGGCAATTTCTAAAGCAGCAGAAGCAGGTGCTAAAGCTGTAATTTGTGCCAGCACTGGTAATACCTCCGCTGCTGCTGCTGCCTATGCTAGACGCGGGGGAATGAAGCCCTTTGTGCTAATTCCTGATGGCTATGTAGCTTTAGGTAAGTTGGCACAGGCGTTACTTTATGGGGCGGAAGTCCTAGCTATTCAAGGCAATTTTGACCGCGCCCTGGAAATTGTCCGAGAAATGGCAAATCAGTATCCCATCACTTTAGTTAATTCTGTCAACCCCTACCGTTTAGAAGGGCAAAAAACTGGAGCTTTTGAAGTTGTTGATGCTTTAGGTGATGCTCCCGATTGGTTATGTATTCCGGTAGGGAATGCGGGCAATATCACAGCATATTGGATGGGTTTTTGTCAATACCATCAAGACGGAAAATGCGATCGCTTACCGAAAATGATGGGTTTTCAAGCTGCTGGTGCTGCACCTTTGGTATATGGTCAACCAGTGGCACATCCTGACACCATAGCCACAGCCATTAGAATTGGGAATCCTGCCAGTTGGGATAAAGCCATTGCAGCGCAAACAGCTAGTCAGGGAAGTTTCCGGGCTGTGACTGACGAGGAAATTCTTGACGCTTATCGCTTATTAGCATCATCAGAGGGGATTTTCTGTGAACCTGCCAGTGCTGCTTCTGTAGCCGGATTGTTACAGGTAAAAGACGAAGTTCCCACAGGAGCAACAGTAGTCTGTGTTCTCACTGGTAATGGTTTAAAAGACCCAGATACGGCAATTAAACACAGTCATGCCCAATTTAAACAGGGTATTGCCGCAGATGTTAAAGCTGTTGCCGAAGCTATGGGGTTTTAAACTGTTCGGTAATTTCTACCTATAACTAGCCTTATGTTACGGAACGTCCATATAATTAACTTAGTCAAGCAACGGAGTTAATTATATGGAAAACCAAG
>JAKOGY010000046.1 GCA_028658405.1 Dolichospermum sp. ST_sed8
TCGCTTATACTTTAGTTCATAAATACTACTAAATCGGCTTTTTGTTGATGTGTGACAGTTAGGGTGCGGAATGTGGGATTTAAAGGGTGTTCTAGTTTCTATTTGAGAAAAGAATTTCCCCAATTAAAAAAACTACCATCTCTTTGGACAAGTAGTTATTTTGTAAGCACCGCAGGGAATGTTAGTAGTGAATCGGTGAGGAAATATATTGAAGATCCGCATCACGGATAATACAGAAAATACCACAGCGGTTAAAACCGCTCGCGCCGCTTCCCTCTCAGGTCTAAAGACGCGCTCGTTTCCCACTTACCGTGAGATTCTATGAAATTGTTGGTTACTCATTTACACGGTTAGAAGAAAGCAGTCTTGTTGATATTGCGCCGGCTTCAGCATGGCTTCATGACCAATGGTAAAAGTGATTGCACTGTTCAACAATAAAGGTGGCGTTGGAAAAACGACTACAATTTGGAATTTAGCAACATCATTAGCCGATCAAGGTAAGAAAGTATTAGCGATCGATTTTGATCCACAGTGCAATTTGTCTATTGCGGCTTTGGGGAATAAAGAATTTGCGACATATCTAGAAAGTTCTAAAGAACTACCCTATGGTAAAACTATCCGTGCTTTTGCCTTGCCCTATATTCAGCAAAGTGCGCCGGGGAATCCCTATATTGCAAAGCCTAAAGACAATAAGAATGACAATCTCGATATTGTACCTGGAGACTTTTGGCTTAATAATTTTTCTGATATTCTCAATGTGGGTACAGATGTAATTGGAGGAGCTGGGTTATACCGATTTTTAATGCCATCTAGCTTGATTGAAGCAGTCGAAAGAAACTTTGATAAACATTATGATTTCGCTCTAATAGATTTGCCTCCATCTTTTAACACTCTGGTTAGAGCAGCCTTATACTCATCAGACTATTTTCTTGTTCCATGTACACCTGACCTTTTTTCTGCTTATTGCGTAGGTTTGATTGGACAAGTTTTACCACAATTTATAGAGGATTGGGAACAAGGAAAACGGCGATATCTTGAGTCAAATTCATACGATGCAGTAATTCCCCAAAAAGGCCAACCCAAGTTTGGTGGTTGGATTTTCAATGGATTTGATACTAGGAGAAAGACTTTTTCTGATGAAATAGCAAAAACAGGTGCAGACCAAGCTCAATTTGTAAACGTTCAGGACTCTATTGAAACTAGCCTTATTCCAAAACTCAAAGAAATTAAGGCTTATTCGGCTATTCCAGATTTTATTAATAAAGAGCCTATTGCTAGTATTGAAGACTTGAACGTCATGGCTCCCGATAGCATTGTCCAGAATACTCCAATCAAGTATTTGTCTGAGAAGCGACCAACTCGCAAAAATGTTTCAAGTTGGTCAGATAGTCAAAGAAAGCTAATGGACAAAATGGACAAAGAATATGATAATTTGGCAAAATGTATAATTGACAAATTTTAATTTTGTAACCGCTTCTATAATTACTGTTGCAGTATATTTTGTAATTGTACTGCGAAAGTAATCTCAATTTTTTAAGCATAATGAAACTTCTAGATTGCTAACTATCAGAAAGTAATTGTGATGCTTATAATGAGCGAAGCTATTGAATAACAGAAGTAATGCAGAGTTCTGGTTATTGTTCCTCTGGATTCACTAAAAAATTAGGATCAAGAATTTGAGAAATACTATAGGGATTTTCAACAGGAAAAGTTGTATCAGGTAAATTAGTTTCCTGAATTGCTAAATCTACACCATCTTGATAAGCAGAAATCATTGCTTCCGATAGATATGATTTTAAACTGGGGTTTTCTTCAATAAGTTCTTTAATGCGACGACGTTGTTCTCTAATTGTAGCTTTCCAACTATTACTACGTTTATTATTTTGATACTCCCACTTTAGTAAATGTCCAATTAAAATCCCTAGTCGGTTTCTTAATTCTTGCTTTTCTCGCTTACCCAAAGATTCAATTTCCTCTATTAAATTTGAAATATCAAGTTGATTTAGTTGTCCTTGCTTTAATAGTTTTACCTGTTCTAAAGTCCAAGCATAAAAATCAGTTTCATACAGTTGTGAGGTCATATTTTTTATCTCCAATTGCACAAATGATTAATCTTAAAATTATTTTATCCTGATTCACATATTTTTACCATCAAAATCAGGATTTACTAGATTTGAGGATTAACAACATTGAGTATAAATAATTCCTTAATCCTGTACATCCTTAAATCCTGAGTATCCTGATATGGCTTGCGCCACGCTACGCTATCAGACAATTTTGCTGATTATTACCTACCAAACACAGTAGTTAAAGAACGAGCAATATTTTTCGGTTGCATAGCATCCATTGCTGCTGTCGGTTCATAACCACAATGCACCATACAATCAGCACATTTAGGATTGCCACTAGCGCCGCCATATTTACTCCAATCAGTCTTATCCAACAACTCCTGAAAGGTTGTATAGTAACCCTCATTCAACAGATAACAAGGTTTTTGCCAACCGAGAACACTGTAACTAGGACTACCCCAAGGAGTACATTCATAGTCTTTATCACCGATCAGAAAATCTAAGAATAACGGGTTATGATTAAAGTTCCAGTTTTTCTTTCCAGATGTGTAAGGTGAGAGAATTTCTCGGAATAAAGCACGGGTTTGTTCTTTTTGCAGAAAATGATCTTGATCTGGGGCCCATTCATAACTGTAACCAGGAGAAATCATCATCCCGTCAGTACCCAATGTTTCCAGAAAGTCGAAAAACCCTTGCATTTCTTTGATATCGCACCCTTCAAAAATAGTCGTGTTAGTAGCAACACGAAAACCCTTAGCTTTAGCAGCACGAATAGCTTGGATAGCAGTATCAAATACACCTTTCCTGTCTACACATTTATCATGCCATTCCCGCATTCCATCTAAATGAACGCTAAAAGTTAGATAGGGAGAAGGTTTAAACTTATCAAGACTCTTTTCTAGTAATAAACCATTAGTACACAAGTAAATATATTTCTTGCGTTTAATTAAACCTTCAACAATTTCACCTATCTGTGGATGTAATAGGGGTTCTCCACCGGGAATAGAAACAACTGGTGCGCCACATTCTTCTACCGCCGCAAAACACTGTTCTGGGGTGAGATTTTGCTTGAGTATCTCCACTGGATGCTGGATTTTTCCGCAGCCTGTACAAGCTAAGTTGCATCGGAATAGGGGTTCTAACATTAAGACGAGGGGAAAGCGTTTCCGTCCTAATAGACGTTGTGTAACTAAATACTTGCCGATATCTATTGCTTGTTGTAAATTAATTGCCATTTAACTAAAAACTCCTCTGTTAATAACACCACATTGTTTGTAGTAAGCACTTAAGTGCTTGCTAGAAACTTATTCGACATAACCATTCGACATAAACCAATCTACAGCATCCTTGAGGGCTATATTCAGAGGGGACTGAGGTAAACCTAATTCGCGGATAGCCTTAGAAGCATCATAATACATTGGTTGCTGTGCCATGCGAACACCATCTATGGGAACTGTGGGGGTTTTCCCCAGAGGTGAGAGGATTTTTTCATCTATCCAAGCTACAGTTAGGGGTATCCACGAGGGTACAGATATTTGTGGTGCTGGTAAATTTGTGATTTGGGACAGTTGCTCTAGGAGTTGTTTGAGGCTAAGATTTTGATTACCGAGAATATAGCGATCGCCTGATTTGCCTTTTTCTAAAGCTAATAAATGTCCCCAAGCCACATCTCGCACATCAATAAAATTTAACCCCGTATCTACATAAGCTGGCATTTGTCGCCGTAAAAACCGCAGAATAATATCCCCTGTGGGTGTAGGTTTTATATCCAAAGCGCCAATAGGACTACTAGGATTAACGATCACAATATCCTGACCTTTTTTTGCAGCCTCCATTGCAACTTGTTCAGCCAGAAATTTAGATTTTTTATAGTCTCCTACTAATTTTTCTACCGGACTTTGATAGGTTTCATCCACGATTTCGCCAGATTTTCCTACACCAATTGCAGCAACGGAACTTGTATAAACTGTGCGTTTAATTCCTGCTTTTTGGGCTGCGGCTAAAATATTGCGTGTCCCTTCTATATTATCAAAATAAAGCAATTCTCGGTCTTTTTGCCACAAAGAATAATGAGCAGCGACATGAAAAAGATAATCACAACCCCGCATCTGTTCCCAGATATTTGGGTTATTTAAATCACCTTTGACAATATCCACAGTCAAACCCTGTAAATTGCCAAGGTTACTACTAGGACGCACCAAAGCTGTCACTTGGTATTCTGACTGCAAAAGCGATCGCACTACATGAGAACCAATAAACCCCGTACCACCAGTCACAAAAGCCCGCATTTAATCACCTCACACTGATTAAGATTTTATTATCAGATAATTTTTAAGCGATCGCTGTCGAATATCTATTTTTTTTGTGAAAATAAATAGGAAATAACAGATTGATATAACATTATGCCTCAACAATTACCTAATAGTATTCCCACTCCCCCCTGGTGGCAACTTATGAACTGGATTGCAGATCCAATTGCATTCCAAGAAAAATGTCGGCAACAGTATGGAGACATTTTTATTATGCAGCTAAGTGGCATTGGTACTTCTGTAGTTATTGGCAATCCCCAAGCAATACAAGAAATTTTTGCCCAAGATTCTAAATTTGAAATTGGCCGTGCTAATAAACTAGCTGAACCCCTACTAGGAAAAAATTCTATCATGTTAATGGATGGCGATCGCCATCGTCGAGAACGAAAATTATTAATGCCACCTTTTCACGGAGAAAGGCTACAAACTTACGCCCAACAAATCTGCTTAATTACCCAAAAAATTGCCAGTCAATTGCAAATTGATCAGCCTTTTGTAGCTCGATCTACCATGCAGAAAATTAGTTTAGAAGTTATTTTACAAATTGTTTTTGGCTTAAGTGAAGGAGAACGTTATCAACAACTTAAACCTCTACTTACTTCTTGGATAGATATGACTGATTCTCCCTTGCGTTCCAGTATGCTATTTTTGAAATTCTTACAAAAAGATTGGGGAGAGTGGACACCTTGGGGGCAGATGAAAAGCAAACAAAAAAAGGTTCATGAATTACTCCAAGCAGAAATAGAAGAAAGAAGAAATAATCACAATCATCAACAAAGTGATATTCTCAGCTTAATGATGGCTGCAAAAGATGAAAATGGCCAAGCAATGACTGACGAAGAATTAAGAGATGAATTGCTATCACTTTTATTTGCTGGACATGAAACTACTGCGACAACACTAGCCTGGGCTTTTTATCAAATTCATCAAAATGCAGATATCCTTACAAAATTGCTGGAAGAAATCAACAGTTTAGGAGCAAATCCTCAACCAATGGAAATTGCCCAACTTCCTTATTTAACCGCAGTTTGTAACGAAACTCTGCGGATGTATCCCGTTTTACCAGTTATTTTCCCACGCATCACTAAATCATCTATGAATATTGCCGGTTACCAGTTTGAACCAGAAACAATGTTAATGCCTAGTATTTACCTTGTCCATTATCACGAAGACATATATCCTCAACCCTACCAATTTAAACCCGAACGCTTTCTAGAAAGACAGTATTCCCCCTCAGAATATATGCCTTTTGGTGGTGGTAGTCGGCGCTGTTTGGGCTATGCTCTAGCTTTGTTAGAAATAAAATTAGTTTTGGCAACAGTTTTATCTAATTATCAACTAGCCTTAGTAGATAATAAACCTATTAAACTCCAAAGACGCGGGTTTACTCTTGCTCCTCAAGGCGGAGTTAAAATGATAATGACTGGAAAACGATAAACACACACTAGCAAAAGCTACGTAGGGTGGGCATTGCCCACCTAAATATTAATTTCTACATATTGCCAGTGTTTAGTTTCTCCTGTTTCTCTACAGATTAAAATACCAAACCATTCTAATCTTTCTAGGTTGTCTGCAATGGCATTTTTGTATCTACCACCATTTTTAAATTGAGCAGCAATTTGTTCAACTGTCCACTCATTGTTATTTGTGCGGAGTAAGTCGCGGATAGTTGCAAGTTGGTCTTTTGGTTCTTTGGGAAAGGTTTTTTGTTCGCTGGGAATAATCACGGTTGCTTCTGTTTCCATTACTTCTGTTAGCACTTGTTGGGTAGTTTCATTTGGTGCTTGATATTCGGGACGCAACCAGCGAATTATGCCATTACGTTCTTCTTCGGCTCGTTCAGCATTGAGAGAAACTAATCTTTCTAAAATTATTTCTTCAATCTCTGCTTTTGTTTTTTGATGATCTTTTAAATCTTGCCATTCATAAGCATCAAAAACGGCGTTA
This sequence comes from Dolichospermum sp. ST_sed8, assembly GCA_028658405.1. Lineage (GTDB taxonomy): Bacteria > Cyanobacteriota > Cyanobacteriia > Cyanobacteriales > Nostocaceae > Dolichospermum. The sequence continues at coordinate 6,326 of JAKOGY010000046.1, forward strand.
TCTAATTCATCATGAATTTGTTTAAGGGTGGAAACTAAGGCTTTATTGTTATATGCTTTATCTGCTTCGGTAAATGTTTCACCTTTGCGGAGTTTTTCTAGCAGGTTATACATTCCTGTAATTGTAATTTCGGGATATTGTGTTTGGACTCGTTTACGATGGGAATCTAATCTTTCTCCTAATTCCCGAATTTTCTGTTTTTTTTCTGGGGTGGGATTTGGAAAAGGAAAAGGATCAAAACAAACAGAGTTATTATAGCGAGGTGTATTTCCTCCTAAGTCTCCACCTGCTGCTAATGACCAAACAATATGAATATAACTAGACAAAACACCGAGGAAGTAAGAATCGTCAATTGCGATCATAATCACTTCACTTTCAGTTATGAAATCTGCTGGAAGAAAAATGAAAAATCTATGCTTTGCTGTTCTTGGAGTTGCAATATATTTATTTAGATTATTAAGTGCCGGTCTAAAAGTAGCTCTAGCTTCTCCATAAATCCACCAGCTATCACGAGATGATTTTCGTCTATTTACATCTCTTTCTGGTTTAACTCTTTCATAAATCCATTGATAAATTCTTGGATAAACATCTTGAACTTGCTGAATAGAAAGTCCCCAAAGATCAATTGTAAATAGACCTCTATTTTTATCAGTAATATCTTTTCCACTGATAAATCTCTTAATTACTGGTAACTGATTATTATTGTCTTTGCTGTAGCCTAAAAATTGGGCTTGTTCTTGTGTGAGAAGAAAACCTGCTCCTCTCATTTCCATTCCTCTACAAGCAAGTTTTGAATTTGCTTTTAGCTTGTTAGTACCTGCGACATCTGCTCCAGATTGGAGATTACTGAAAATTTTCTCTACATTTTTCCAATGAATATTAATTTTATCTGCCGAATGTTCCGGGGTTATTCCTTCTTCATGTGAGACTAAAGTACCAATTTTAGGAATATTTAAAAGTCTTTTAGAATTAATTGATTCAGCACCAGTCATAGCAGCAGTAACTCCTGCATCTCCATCAGTCCAAGGATGATCAGGAATTGCTAAAATTAACCGAATAGGATTTTTGTGATTTAGATAAAAATCAATTATCTTTCTTTGTCGAACTTGTTGAATTGTATTAGTTGAGATAAAAGCAAACTTATCAACTTTATCATCTTGCGCTAACTGTGCTGCTTTATGCCACCAATACATGACAAAATCTACAGTATCAGGTACATCTGGATAAGCTTCACGTAAGGTTTCTGTATAGCCATCTCCTAATCTATCTCTCATTCGTGCATTACCAATAAATGGCGGATTAGAAACAATATAATCTGCATCTGGCCATTTAGCAGGACGAGGATTAATGTAACGAAAAATAGGAATTTGATCACTCGAATCTGGAACATCTTCACCCGTCACAGGATGCTTGATTATTTTTCCACCCCAGCGCGTTTTTACCTTACCCGTTTTAGTATCAATGTCTAACTCCTTGCCATCATAATCTAACACCGCATCACGAAATTCAATATTATGAAAATCCTGTAAAATAGGTTGTGGTGGTGGTGTACTTCCATAGCGTTTAAAATGCCATTGCAAATAACCGATCCAAATTACTAATTCTGCAATAGCAGCCGCTCTAGGATTAATTTCAATTCCTAAAAATTGCGCTGGATTTATTTGTTTTCTCCCAGCCAAACGCGGATCAAATTCCTCCAATAAATTCGTTGTTACCTTACCCAAAACATCCAGCAAGCGCATTTGTACTTCCTGTTCCAATGTTTTCATCAAATCTAAGGTCACATACAAAAAGTTTCCCGAACCACAAGCCGGATCAAGAATGCGAATTTGTTGTAATTTGACTAAAAATTCCCTAATCTCATTTTCAGCTTTTTCTATTTGTACTTTTGTGGGTTTTTGCTGTTTTTCTTTGAGAGTTAAAAACCGATCAACTTCCGATTCAACTAATAACCATTCTTCTCGCAAAGGTTCTATAACAACAGGCCGCACCAAACGCTCTACATAGGATCTGGGTGTGTAATGCGCTCCTAAACTTTTGCGTTCTTTTTTATCTAATGCTCTTTCTAATAATGTTCCAAAAATTGCCGGTTCTACTTCAGTCCAATCTTTATTTGCGGCTTCATACAAGACTTCTAACTGTGCTTTCGGTAAATCAAAAGCTGTCGCATTGGCAAAAAAGCTGCCATTAAATTGGGGAATTTCATCAAAGTTAAATTCTCCGCCAATATTCATCACCTTCCAAAGTTTTTCAATCTGGGGTTTAAATGTCTTCGGTTCAACAAGCCAACGCTCTTTTAAGGCTTTAGTAAAAACATTTTCTTTCAATAATTTTACATCTTCCGCAAACATTGTAAAAATACAGCGCATGAGGAAATTGGCGACTTCTTGGGGTTCGTGTCCTTGTTCTTCCAACCACCGCGCTAACTTAGCTAAAGTATCCGCTACTTCTCTTGTTACCCGCGCTCGATTTTTTTCCGGGTTGAGACTTTGAGGATCATTAAATATCGCAACGAAACGATTAAATACTTCTTTATCTAAAAGCCGTTCTAAATCAATTTTTTCCCGCGCTCCATAACCGCCATAATTACCACTAAAACTTACCCAGATTTCAAAATGAGAACCAATATCACAGGTAATCAAAAAAGGCGGTTTACTTGGTACAAAAGGCGTATAGCTTTGAGCTTGATAAAAAGCCTTTTCCATAGCGATATCATAGGTTTTTGTTCCCCGTTTAGCTGTACCGCGTTTAGCTGCATTTCCCCCTTGTTTGGCTTCAATTAAAAAATGTCCTTCTTTGTAGAAGTCTGCAAAGTTTGTAGTAACTCCATCTTTGTTAAATATCTTGATGTCTTTATCAAAACAATAGGAGTCGCCTGTTATACTTCCTTTAGGTGCTGGACGATCTACAGCCAACGCATCACAAAGTTCTAAGAAGAAACCCTGATAATTTGCTCTTTCATTTCCCTGAGAACCTTTCCACTTGTCTAGGAATATTTGTACTCGTTGACTATCTTCACTTTTCATGGTAACGTGGCAATTATAAATTTCAAGATGGTTTATGTGGACTGAGTTTAATTATCGTCTGAATCAGGATTTACACCGATTAAAGGATTTGCCGGATTTATTAGAAAACTAGATTCGGTTATCTAATTAATAAGTTTTAATTATCTATCAAACCATTTTAAATAAGTTTTTCAGAAAAAATTTTTTATTTTCAGGTTCAGATCAGGCTGGATGTGGTAATTTTGATCACGCAGGAGATAGCGGCGATAAAGTTCTCGGTCTTGGAGGCAGTCGTCAATAATTAAGATCGTTCGTGAAGTTAGATTCATCACCTGGTTTTCCAAACTCTTTACTTGCTCCTGAGCATATTTTTGCAACCCTTCTTCCTCTCTTCCTTCGTGTCCTTCGTCCCTTCGTGGTTCATTTCTCTTAACCCAACCTCGGACGTATCCCATAATGCCGATATTGCCAATAATTCCGCAAAATCTGGTCATGATCAAAACACAAATTACCAGGAACAGACCAAGGCTCAAAAATACCCACATTCTTAGCATCATCACCCGCCAAAGGTTCACCTGTAGCCGTTGCTAAAAATACAATACTAATAGTATGTTTACGAGGATCACGACGAGGATCGGAATAAACTAATAACTGTTCGATTAACTCTATTTTTAAACCTATTTCCTCTTCTGCTTCCCTAATTGCCGCCTTTTCCACCGATTCGCCATAATCCACAAAACCACCGGGAAGCGCCCAACCTAAAGGCTCATTATGCCTTTCAATGAGAATAATAGGGCGATGAGGTCTATCAATTAATTCAATAATAATATCAACGGTAGGCGCAGGATTTCTATAAGTCATTGTTCAGTTATTGTTAAGGATTGTATAGATCCCCGACAAGAAGTCGAGAATCTGGGGATCATTGTGGTCAAGACTGACTATGCCATGATAAATTCGATGCGTGACTTATAAACAATTGTCTTTTCCTATATTTCAGGTTAAATATGCCTTTTCCTAGATCAAGTGGTATTTTACTGCATCCTAGTTCTTTTCCCAGTCGTTTTGGTATTGGGGATTTAGGTTCGGAAGCTTATCGGTTTATTGATTTTCTCAAAAATAGTCATCAGCAATATTGGCAAGTTTTACCGCTTGGTCCGACTGGTTACGGTAATTCTCCTTATATGTGTTATTCCGCAATGGCAGGAAATTACTTTTTAATTAGTCCAGACAAGTTGTTAGAAGAGGGTTTGTTAATTGAGGAGGATTTGGCAGATTTACCAGATTTTTCGGTAGATAAAGTAGATTTTAACGAAATTATCCCAGTTAAGGTGAATCTTCTTATTAAAGCTTGTGAGGATTTTAAAACTAAGGCTAATTCAACCCAAAAACAAGCTTTTGCTAAGTTCTGCGCTGATAAAAGCTATTGGTTAAATAATTACGCGCTATTTATGGCGATTAAAGATGCCCAAAATGGTAAAAGCTGGCATAATTGGCAACCAGAATTGGCAAAGCGTGAATCAGCAGCAATAGCCAAAATTTCCCAAGAGTTAGAACAGGAGATTTTTTATTACAAGTTTATCCAATATGAGTTCTTTCGGCAGTGGTCAGAACTCAAAAATTATGCTAATGAAAACGGTGTAGATATTATTGGTGATATTCCCATTTACGTATCCCATGATAGCGCTGATGTGTGGGCGAATCCTGAGATTTTTGCTTTAGATGAAGAAACAGGAGAGGTGGCTTTAATGGCGGGTGTGCCACCGGATTATTTTAGTGCCACAGGTCAATTATGGGGTAATCCTGTTTATAACTGGGAAGAATTGCAAAAACAAGACTTTAAATGGTGGATATTACGCTTTGAGGCAATGCTGGATTATGTAGATATAATTCGTATTGATCATTTCCGGGGTTTTGAGGCTTATTGGGCTGTACCTCAAGGGGAAGAAACTGCTATGAATGGGGAATGGATTGAAGCCCCTGGTGTAGCTTTGTTTGAAACTATTAGAAAGCAGTTAGGGAAGTTACCCGTTTTAGCGGAAGATTTGGGGATTATTACCCCAGAGGTGGAAGCACTACGTGATCAATTTGAGTTTCCGGGGATGAAGGTATTACAATTTGCTTTTGGTTCTGATCCTGGTAATCCGTTTTTACCGTTTAACTACACTCGAAATGCTGTAGTTTATACTGGTACTCACGATAATGATACGACTATAGGCTGGTTTAACACTGGAAATGATTACGAAAAGCAAAATTTATTGTTGTATTTGGGTTGTATCAGTCCTGATGGTATACACTGGGATTTAATTAGGTTAGCTTTGAGTTCTATCGCCAATCAAGCGATTATACCTTTGCAGGATGTATTAGGGTTGGGAACTGATGCCCGGATGAATTTCCCCAGTACAGCGGAGGGAAATTGGGGCTGGCGTTATCAAGCAGGTGTGTTGACAGAGGAATTAGGCGATCGCTTAAAAACCCTCACTCTCCGTTATGGACGCGCCCATAGAAAAGGATAAGTTAGGCAATTCTCAATCAATACTACTTGGTTAAGTACAGTGGCTGAGAATTATAACTTAAACAGGAAAAAGGAGGAAGAGGAGAAAAGATGATTCCAATTTCTCCTAACAACTGACCAATGACCACTGACTATGAGTTTGGTTTGGCTGCAATCTTGATTTCTTGAGTTTTCCCAAGTTCTCCCATTTCCTTTGCTTCCTGCTGATTCACGCTCATTAATACACCACCAGCATTATCAGTTTTTACTGTCAGTTGCTCAGTGGCTTTCCAAGTGCGACTAGAACCTTGTGGTAGAACTCCCTCAAAGGCGGTTTTACCATCAGTAACCACACTAATCCAAGATGAGGCTTTTAAAGTCACACCAATTTGTACGGATTGATCCTCTTTCTTGCTGATTAATGTATTATTCGCTGTTTCTTGCCCTACCGCTTGGGTTAAAGTTTTTGGTTGAACTTGGCGGTTATTTACCTGCAATGAGGCATTATTCAATAACTGGGATAAACCATTCACAGAGGAGAAAATTAGGACAATATACAGCAAGTAAAGATGAATAGGACGTAATTGAGGAATAGCTTGACCTTTCCATTTGGATTGAATACCCACCGATTGAGAACCAATGGGGAAATGACTGGCAAATTCTGCTCCCTGAATTCCTAAAGCGTCTGCAAATTGTCTAATTAGTCCTTGAATATAGATGGGTTCAGGTAAGTCAGTTAAATTACCTTCTTCAATGGCTTGCAAAAGTCGTCGAGGAATTCTGGTTAATGCAACTAACTCATCCAGAGTTAAGCCCTTTTCCTGCCGTAGTGAAGCTAGTTGAGAGCCAATTTGTCCTAACTTTTCGGCTTGATGTTCCTGGATAGAAGGTTTGATTGGCTGTTCATCCTTCTTTGAGAACCATTTCATGTTTTTCCTTTACTCCTTAACTCGGCTTTGTCTGAATCGGTGTGCGAATTATCTGCTTATTTAAAAAACTAATCTCATCTGCGCTGAGATGACGATATTTACCTGATGGCAAAAATGCTGTTGTTGACGTTTTTAATTGAATTGAACCAATGGCCGTCCGATGTAGCTTAATAACTGGATATCCCAACTGTTCTGCTATTCGGCGAATTTGGCGGTTTCGTCCTTCGAGTAAAACGATTTCTAAACAGCTTTGATCAATATAATTTTCAATCAAACGCACTTGAGCAGGTCTTGTTATTCTTCCTTCCAGAACTATACCCTGACTCCACCTTTTGAGAACTATTGCTGGGGGGTGTCCTTGAACTACAACGCGGTAGGTCTTGGAAATACTATGACTGGGATGAGTAAGTCCATAAGTCAATTCCCCGTCATTAGTTAAAATCAATGCTCCTGTCGAGTCTACATCTAAACGGCCAACAGGGTGAATACCCCATCCTGCTCTTAATTCTGACGGTAGCAGATCTAAAACTGTTGGTCTTCCTTGGGGATCATGACAAGTAGAAACCACTCCTACTGGTTTATGCAATAGTAAATATATTAGTGATGGACGTTGTTGGGCTATTACAGGTTGACCATCAATAGATATTTTGTCCTGGTAGGGATCAACTTTTTGACCCAAGTGTGCTAATACCCCATTAACACATACTCTTGATTGCCTAATCATTTCTTCAGCTTCACGACGTGAGGCAATACCCCATTGAGCTAAAATCTTTTGTAACCGGGCCTCCATGTCTAAATTGTTAATTTTCTCCTAAATATTTTTATACTGTTAATATTGGCACTCTGTTGTTAACAAACTTTCTCACTCAAGTTAAGATTTGTTTAACATAATCAGATTTTGAGCATATTTACATTGATATAACCGTCGAAAAATGACCCAACCAAGTTCCCCAAAAACAAATAACAGCAAAGTTAGGATAATTACAAAGGTTTTAACATCAGCGATTAAGCTATGGTTAAGAAGCCAATTGAATCAAGTATCTCATTTAGAGGTACAGATCACAGCAAGCGATCGCCAACTGCTTTCCGGTTGTGTTCCTGGGGTATTTATTTCTGCGAGTAACTTGGTATATCAAGGTATTCATATTACACAAATCGAACTTGAGGCAGAAAACATCCAACTGAATGTGGCTTCAATATTAAAAGGACAACCCTTGCAATTATCAGCAATAGTCCCTGTGGTTGGTAAGCTGATGATTACGGAACAGAATCTAAATAACTCTCTCTCATCTCCATTATTATTAACGGCTATAAATGACGGACTGATTCCACTATTAGCAGAATACAGCTTAGATTCCAAGTCTATTACTTGGCGAAAAATCACCCTTGACAATCAGCTACTAATTCTGCATGGTACCCCCATCTCGGAAATAGAAGGAGCATTCTTCAATATTTATTTAGGCTTAGAACTACTCAATGGTCAAGAACTGCAATTAACACAGGTTCAGGTCAAGACCGATCAAAAGATGCTTTTAGCAAGGAATTCTCCTTATATTATAAATCTAGGAACAGATGTTGATCTGGAAAAACTTTTGATCATGCCAGAACAACTGAGTTGTTATGGACGTATCAATATTAACCCATAAACATCAAAAATCCAAACTCAATATTCCCTGAATTTAGTTGAAATTATCTGGCTATTGTGAGTTTCATGGGCAACTGAAGATTAGATCTTATCTTAGTTCGGATTACAGCGTTTTTTCTAATAAAGGTAAAAGTAATGTAACGAAATAATACACTAAAGGCGCAGTGAAAATATAGCTATCGGTGCGATCTAAAATCCCTCCATGACCGGGGATCAATTGTCCTGAATCTTTCACACCAGCATCACGTTTAAGCAAAGATTCTGTTAGGTCACCTAATAAACTAGCAATCCCAATAATTAGACCTAATGTGATCCCAGTGATTAACCAGTAGGGAAAATGCAGAAAGTAAGATCCCAATATAGCAACAGCTACACTGGCAATAATACCGAAAACTGCACCTTCTACAGTTTTTTTGGGACTAATATCTGATAACCGAGTTTTACCGAAGAATTTACCGATAATATAAGCACCAATATCAGCAGCCCAAATACATAAAAATGTGAGGATAGTTGCTGTTAAACCTGTTGGGAAAGAAGTAAAATTGCCTTGTCCAATATCTTGCCAATTAGATGGCCAATAACCACCCAAAGGTAAATTACTACTAATAGTGTGTTCAATTCCCCGTAACCGTACCCAGTAACTTGGTAAGTAACCTACATAAAACAAACCCATAATAGAAGCGGAAATATCGGCAATGGTGGCTAATTTGGGTTGAAAAAGTAGGTAAAAACAAATAAGTGTCCCGGCTATGGGCATAATTGCATCAGCTAAACTACTATTAAGGGTACAAATTGCTAGTAAAAATTGACTAACAATCATAGTAGTTTTGACTGAGGGTGTTATGCCTCGAGAACGCACCAAGTTAAAATATTCTTGTTGACCTAAAAATACGACAATAGCGATCGCTATCGTAAAATACCAACCCCCCAATAGGGTTGAAGATAGCGCCATGATAATGGCAATAATTCCACTAATAATTCGAGGCCAGGGCATAAGCAATTAAAAATTAAGAATTAACAATTGAAAATGAGGGTAAGGAGTCACGGAGTCAGAAGAGAGGAGTTAGGAGGCAGAAGAAACAAAGGAAAAAAGCTAAATAGAAGGTAGAACAGATTTATTTCTGACTTTTATCCATGTCCAATCCATCATTGTCAATTTTCAATTTTCAATTGTTTAATCTAGTTTTTCACCACTGAGAATGAAAATAGGATCGGCTGCTACAAAGGTTTGAGAATATCCCCGTGTTTCTAAGCGATTAACTGCTGACTGTACAACTTCAATATTTCTAGCTCTCAACTGAGAAAGGCTTTGGGAAATAGCATACAGACTTTCTAAATTAGCAGCAGTGGCGACCACTCGGCCAGATGTTGGTAAATACTGCCATGCAGCTTGGACAATTTCCTGTATGGCCTTTCCTCCCTCAATACAGATGCGATTAGGTCGTAACTTGATGTGTTCTAAACATTCTGGGGCGCTACCTTCAATGACTTCGACATTTTTAACTTCAAAGCGATCGCAGTTGCGTTTAATTAGATTAGCAACATCCTCATCTCTTTCGATAGCAATCACCCGTGATTGGGGACACAATAAACCTACCTCTATAGGAATTGTACCTGTTCCTGCGCCAATATCCCACAATACAGAATCGGCTTGTAGTCGCAATTGGGAAATCAACAGCAATCTTAATTCTCGCTGACTGAGGGGAATACCTGGTAAATTCTCAAATAATTCGTCGGGAATACCTGGGGTAATGTAAGGCCAAAGTGGGGAAGGCATAAGCAATTTAGAATTTAGAATTTAGAATGAATACAGCGTCAGCTTTTCATGAATTTTGAATGGGTGGTTTCTTGATACCGTGCTGTACTAATGAAAGAAGGTAATTTAAATGGGGTATAATTTATCAAAGATATTCACAACAAGTCAACAAGTCATCATCTTCAGCAACTTTGACAGAGTAGTTCCATAAAGAATTATGATGAACCTAAAAATATTAGCCGACCGCTATGAAGTTCAACAACAGCTAGGCAAAAAAGCCGGGAGAAGGACTTTCTCAGCTACTGATTTATTAACTGGAAAATCGGTAATTGTCAAGTTACTTGCTTTTAGTAATGATTTTGAATGGGATGATCTCAAATTATTTGAAAGAGAAGCTCAAACATTAAAATCTTTATCACATCCTCAGATTCCTCTTTACTTAGACTATTTTGAGGTCATTTGGGAAAAAGTATCAGAAATTTCCAAGAAGGAATGAAAAAATCTGATGAAGATCATAATTCAGACCAAGAAAACTTAGATTAGGGAAAATAACGAGAAATAATTAGATCCCAGACTTTGTAAATTTATTTTATCGCCAAAATACTCATACATGATAAGCAGTAATTACCTTTTTTCGATCAGAAGTATAAATAGATTCTACTCTTGGGTATTGTTCATGAACCCACCAAACTTTAATTCTGTTACCTTGTGCTGGAGCAGTTCCTGATATAGAATAACCAGCATCAATCATTAATTTTTCAAATTGATTTGCATCTAAAATTGTACATTTAAACTTTGGTAGTCCCTCTATTTGATGCTTATTGAGGGTCATAACTACCATTATAAGTTGAGAATATCTTATAACCTGGTAATACTAAAGCCACACCTAAATTACAGTGAATCTTACCTGGATATCTGTAAGGTTGATCATCAGGAACAGCCCCACCAAACCGAATATGTATTCCTGGTAGCCATAAGTAAAATCCAGGAATTAATAAGTCCATACTGTAAGCTATTTCTCTCATTGCTTCATTAGTGAAGTTATTGCTTATCAGTCTGAAATTGGTGTTTGTAATGTTCAACATAAGTTTTCAATCTCCAATTAGAATTGTGACAATAAAAATTAGTGTCAATCAATATTCTATTTTATCGCCAAAATCTTTAATAATATACCTGTGTTATTATAGTCTATAAATGTCTTTGGGAGTTTCACCCATGAATAATCTGAATGTCGTCACTTTACCCGATAATTTATACAAGGAACTGCAAAAGTTAGCTGAAGCTGAAAATGATTCTATAGAATCTCAAGTCGTGGCGCTATTACAGAACGCTTTGCAGACAAAAACACAGCAAACAGAAGCACAACGCCGTCAAAATGTGCTAAAAGTTCTAGAGGAAAGCCGCAATCGTCGGCGCTTAAATCCTGCTGATTTTGGACTACCAGATAGTACAGAACTGATTAGAGAAGATCGAGACAGATGACTACTACTTTTAAATGCGTCCTAGATACTAGTGTGTGCATCAAATATTTTATTGCAGATTCGCTCACTCCTAAAGTTATTGAACTTTTTGCTCACCTTGCTTATCCACAAGCAGAAGTGTTTGTACCAGACCTATTTTACATAGAATGCACAAATGTTTTCTTGAAATATGTACGTGCAAATATGTATACTTCTGCTGAGGTACAAGCAGATTTAGCTACTCTCAAGAATTTACAATTACAAGTTGTTTCCACAGCAAACTTGATGGATGATGCAGTTAATATTGCCTTAAATTACAATATTTCTGCTTATGATGCTTGTTATGTTGCACTTTCTCAACATAAGAATGCTACTTTCTTGACTCTAGATAAAAAATTAGTTAAGGCTTTAGCAGTTTCATCTTATAATATCTGCTTGTTTAATGAGTTCCAAATTCCACCTCTACCAAAGAATTGACAATTGATAATGTGCTAACAATGCAGTATTATCTAGGTAATGTCAATCTTGAGATTTTGTCAAGTGTTTTTTGGGGGGAAAGTTTGTCTGAATGAGGATTTTTTCTGGAGTTTGATTTTGACGATATGAGGATTTTTAGATGTTATATAAATGATGATGTAGATGATTTTTAAAAGATGTGATAGTTCATCAAATCACAATCCTGTAAATCCTAAAATCCTGGATATCCTGATATGGCTTGCGCCACGCTACGCTATCAGACAATTAAATATTGAGGCGCGGGCAAGATGCCCACCCCACAAGATGATAGAATTATCTAAACTACAACCTTTTCTAAAATCAATTTAGAGCGCTTCATTTTTTCAGGAATAGCAACTGGATAATTACCTGTAAAACAAGCTGAACAGAAACTATTAGTATCTTCTCTGGTTGTTTCTAACATTCCTTCCCAACTCAAATAAGCTAAACTATCAACTTGTAATTGTTTGGCTATTTCCTCGACTGATTTTGTCGCTGCAATTAATTGATCTTGGGTATCGGTATCAATCCCATAGAAGCAAGGATGAGTTACAGGAGGAGAAGAAATTCTCATGTGGACTTCAGCGACACCAGCATCTCGCAAAGCTTGAACGAGTTTGCGGCTAGTAGTTCCCCGGACAATGGAATCATCAATTATTACTACTCGCTTGCCGAATAAGACATCTTTGAGGGGGTTAAGTTTCATTTTAATCCCTGACTCCCGCATGGCTTGGGTCGGCTGAATAAAGGTGCGGCCGACGTAGCGATTTTTAATTAGTCCTTCACCATAAGCTATGCCAGAAGCTTGGGAATAACCAATGGCCGCAGGAATACCAGAATCAGGGACACCGAAGACTAAATCAGCTTCTACGGGAGCTTCTGCCGCCATTTTTCGTCCTAACCGCATTCGATAACTGTATAAAGTTTCGTTGTGCATGAGGCTATCAGGACGGGCAAAATAGATCATTTCAAAGATGCAAAGTTTGCGTTCTGGCTGTTGATGCCACTGAAATGATTCTAAACCAGTTTCAGTGATCCACACTAATTCCCCAGGGGCGACATCACGTAGATATTCTGCACCGATAATATCTAAACCGCAAGTTTCGGACGCGAGAACATAACGCAAAGGTTCGCTATCTAAAGTACCAATTACCAAGGGACGAATCCCGTTAGGATCACGGACTCCCATCACACCTACGGGTGTACCAATAGTCAGGCTAAATGCTCCATCACAACGGTGAAAGGCACTGATAGCTCCTGTTACCCAATCTGCACCAGCGTTGACTTCCTGCGCGATCGCATAAGCAATCATTTCTGAGTCGGTGGTCGTGATTAAGTTAAACTTATCTTTAAGTAACTCTTCTCGCAGTTTTACAGTATTGACTAAATTTCCATTATGTGCTAGAGCCAATAAACCTAAACGAGTTTCCACCACAGCAGGTTGGGCATTAACTCTGCGACTAGAACCGGTAGTGGAATAGCGAGTATGTCCAACTGCCAGATTTCCGGGTAATTGATCTAAGATGGTTTCATTGAAGACTTGAGACACCAAACCCATATCTTTGTGCTGGTGAACGTGGGGACCTTCAAAGGTAGCAATCCCAGCAGATTCTTGACCCCGGTGCTGAAGCGCATACAATCCAAAATAGGTCAATTTAGCAACGTCTTGTTCTGGGGCGTAAATGCCAAATACACCACAAGCCTCTTCTGGCTTGTCAGGGCGATCTTCATCACTGTTAATTGGGTTGTTGGCAATTTCGGGGTATTCAATGGGAATCATGCTGGTATTGCTCCTGGTGGGGTGTCGAGTCACTGGGAATGGGGAATGGGAATTGGGAATTGGGAATTATTAATTCTTATAACTCTTGACTGGGCGCAGTCCCTGCGCCACTACTCCCGGCTTCTTAACAAATCTTTAACCATCCATTAAAACAGTATCGTAAATTGGTCAAGGATTAAGTGTAAATTGTAAATTTTCTTCAATCCTTGATTTTTGATATCTATTAGGTATTAGTGTAGATAGCGAGACGTTTAGCGATCGCTTGAGAATAGCTATTGTTCATATCTTCAAGACTAATCTGGAGTAATTTGTGGTTATCAGCCGTTAAAATTTCCAAACTAGCAGAATTAGCCACTGTTCCCAATTTTTGCCAACTCTCTGGTAAATGTTCCTGTAAATAGGATTCCCATTTTTCTTGGTTTTCTTCACTGACAGAAACTAAAATTCTCGCCCCACCTTCGCCAAATAGAACTTCGTCAAAGCGGGAATCGTGATTTGCAGAAATTGGGAAATTAATTTCCGCTCCCAAATTTCCCGAAAGGCAAGATTCCGCCATAGCTACAGTTAAACCACCTTCAGCCGAATCATGAGCAGAATTTACCCAACCTGCGCGAATCCCGTCACGACAAGCTTTTTGTACCCGACGTTCTAAATCAAAATCAACTCTTGGTGGTTTTCCAGCAATAGTGTGATGAATAGTTGCCAAATACTCAGAAGCCCCCAACTCAATTGTACATATTCCTGCCCCCCTTTCTATATTCGACTCTATATCTATAGCCCCGCTTTCTACATTCGACTCTATATCTATAGCCCCCCTTTCTATATTCGACTCTATATCTATAGCCCCCCTTTTTAAGGGGGGTTGGGGGGATCTCCATTGCACAGGTAAACCCAAAAGGTAAATTACATCCCCGACATTTTGCCAACCTTGTCCGCAAATTTTGGTTAAATCAGGAATTAACCCCACCATACCCACAACCGGAGTCGGGTAAATTGGTTGAGGATTACCTTGGGCATCAAAAGTTTCATTGTAGAGAGATACATTCCCCCCAGTTACCGGCGTTCCCAACTCCCGACAACCTTCACTCAAGCCCCGACAAGCGGAGGCTAATTGCCAATAACCAATGGGTTTTTCTGGGCTACCAAAATTGAGGTTATCCGTTACAGCAATGGGTTCAGCACCCACACAACTAAGATTCCGAGCAGCTTCTGCTACCACTGCCTTAGCTCCTTCATAAGGATCTAGATAAACATAACGAGAATTACAATCTACCGTTGCTGCAACCCCCGATTTTGGATTTTGGATTTTGGATTTTGGATTTTGGGGTGCTTCTAAAGGACGTAAACGAATAACAGCCGCATCTGCACCACCTGGTAACAATACGGTATTATTCTGAACTTGATGGTCATATTGGCGATAAACCCAGCTTTTAGAAGCAATGGTGGGAGTGTCTAGCAAAGTCAATAAAATCTGATTCCAATTTTGCAAACTGCCCGCAATTTCTATCCCCGCAACAGTACAAGGGGGTAAACTATCACTTGTCCATGTCCAAGCTTTTTGGGCATATTCGGGGGGTTCTGCTAATAATTCCCGTTCATACAAAGGCGTATTTTCTGCTAAGGCATCAGCGGGGATTTCTGCGGCAATTTCCCCTTTAAACCAAATCCTCACAATGGGTTCTTCTATTACCGTACCTGCAACTACCGCTTGCAGTCCCCAACGGTGGAAAATATCAATTAATTCCTGTTCCCGTCCCTTATGGGCAACAAATAACATTCTTTCTTGAGATTCGGAAAGCAGATATTCATAAGGTATCATTCCCAATTCCCGGGCCGGAATTTTATCTAAATCGAAATCAATGCCGACTCCACCTTTAGCAGCCATTTCCGAAGTTGAACAGGTGATACCCGCAGCCCCCATATCTTGTGCCGCAACTACAGCCCCAGTTTTGAATGCCTCTAAACAAGCTTCAATTAAGGACTTTTCTATAAATGGATCTCCTACTTGAACAGCAGGACGATTATCCATTGATTCGTCGGTTAATTCCGCACTGGCAAAACTTGCGCCGCCCATGCCATCTCTTCCGGTGGTTGAACCTACATACAGCACGGGATTTCCTAAGCCTGAAGCCCCTGATTTGACAATTTCCGACGTTTCCATCAATCCTAACGCCATGACGTTGACAAGGGGATTTCCAGAATATGCGGGGTCAAAATACACTTCACCACCAACAGTGGGAACGCCGACGCAGTTATGAGTAACAATCCCAGATGAAGTTACAAAAAGATGGGTGTTATCTACTTCTACATCGTAAACATCACATTCATCAACGGCTTGACATTCGATACTTTTAATTTTGACAACAGCTATATCTGCCGCAGACTGAGTAAAGCGTGGGAATGAATATTTACTGCCATTGTAACGATTAAGGGCAACTGCTAATTCTGCATTTCGCTGTTGACTAAAGACAGTTGCTAATTCTTTTAATCCCGCAAAATTACTAACTTCCAATTGCCATAATGGTTTGCGAATGTGCTTACGTCCCTCTATTTCTCCTTCCCCCGCTGGTCTTTGATAAATATAGGGCATGACTCCTTGACTTTGCAGCAGGATCACTGTTTGTTCAAACAATTTATGGCTGGTTGTCCCAAAACTGATTTTGGCATGATTACCATTAGTTTTTGTGGTCATTGAACCATCACCACGCAGTAAACCTTTCAGGGCTTCACGCTGCAAATTTTGTGACCATTGGAAAATACAAGCTGGAAAAGCCTTATTACTGGCTTGAGTTCCACATTGCCATACATTCTTGAGGAAATGTCCTAATAACCAAGAAGTTGCATAAACAGCGATAGTAGAAACGCGTTGTTCTACACAGGGACGTAATCCTAGTTGCTTCAAGCCAGCAATTACATCTTCAACATACTCTGTTTCATGGTGGGCAAAGGTGAAAATAATTTTGTATGTGTTGCCATTTTGAGAAACGCAGCCTTCAGACAAGAAATAGCCAATTAATCGGGCAAATAATTCATTTGGCTGAATCACTGCTTGCATATAGTTAGCTTTGCCACGTCGGAATAGACTAACATCGCTACGGGAAACATTCAGCAGCAGTTCTAAGGCTAAAAAGTGAGAAAGTGGCAGTCTACCAGTGCTTAAATATTGATGACGGTTAGTGGCTGAAGGTTCAATTAACCGCAATGCAGTCCGCACAACTTCGGTTACTTGCCAATTTTCCGGTAGTTGTACATAAACATCTTTACCACTAGCATCTTCTGGGTTTAAACCAGCAATTAAGTCCAGGGGTGCGTCCTGGTTTTCTCCTGGGTTTAATGCGGGTAAAGCGGTGATAATGGGAATTTGATCACCCACTTTTAAAGATTGTGCTGGGGCTACATCCCATTGACCTTCTGCACAAATTAGCATGGGATGGTCTGGTGTGACTATCAGTTTACGCCCCAAAGCGGTGCGGATAGTAATGAGATTTTGGGTACAACGTTTGAAAATACGGCGGATACGCTGCCAAGTTACAGTATGCTGATCTGGGTCTAAAGACAGGGTTGTAACGGCATTAACATCTTCTATCTCTAGGGTGTTGATACCAGCAGGTAAGCGCGATTCGACAAAATTACCAATGGTATCAAAATGTACACCCTGCTGATCTTTCCAGATAAATGTTTCATCGCTGACCAAGCAGTTACCATAATGGGAGATTCCTGCAACTACACCTGTAAACAATCTTTGGGTTTTCGGATCATTCAAATCTCCAAACCGCAAAGAATTTAATAAGGCTATGGGACGCGCCCCCATTGTAAAGATATCTCTGAGGATACCACCAACTCCGGTGGCTGCACCTTGGAAGGGTTCAACGGCGGAAGGGTGGTTATGGGATTCTATTTTAAATGCTAATTGTAGTCCGTCGCCGATATCCACAACTCCAGCATTTTCACCTGGTCCGACGAGAATGCGTTCGGGAACCGCGCCGCAGGCTTCGCCAGTTGTGGGAAACTGTTTGAGTAAGGGGCGGGAATTTTTATAACAGCAATGTTCTGACCACATTACGCCAAACATACCTAGTTCGGCTTTGTTGGGGTGGCGACCTAAGCGGCGGACAATTTCGGTATATTCGTCTGGTTTGATGCCTTCTGAGGCTATTTCTTGGGGAGAAAAGGGATTTTCTGAGGTGGTTGTCATGGCAGTTATGCACCAAGGGGACAGAGGAATATTCTATCTTTTTTGACGCAGTTCTGATATTTTCATACAATTACATTTTTTTACTAGTTTATAAATAAAATCGTCTGAACTATGATTTTTGTGATTTTTGTGATTAAGATGATTTTTTCAACATGAAATTCTTCTGAACTATGATTTTTGTGATTTTTGTGATTAGGATGATTTTTTCAACATGAAATTCTTCTGAATTATGATTTTTGTGATTAGGATGATTTTTTCAACATTATGTTAATTTGACTATTTAAACAAAAACTTCCACTTCCTGGACGATAGTTGTAGTTCGAGGAATTGGTAAACTTTCTTCTATTAATCCTTCAATATGAAATTCTTCTGAACTATGATTTTTGTGATTTTTGTGATTTTTGTGATTAGGATTTTCATCAAGCTAGTTATAGATATTGATGTTTGATGAGATTGAAAGAGATTTTAGATATAATTATTAATGTTAATTAATTGTTTGCTTATGTCGGCTAAAGATATATTTCATGAATCTGTACGTAATGCTTTAGAAAAAGATGGTTGGAACATTACCCATGATCCACTGCATCTTAAAGTTGATGATATCGAATTTTTTATAGACTTAGGAGCAGAAAGACTATTTGCAGCACAAAAACAAGGTCAACAAATAGCTGTATAGGTGAAATCTTTTGTAGGTGCATCTGAAGTAACTGAATTTCATCTTGCTTTAGGTCAAACTCTCAATTATCGGTTAGCATTAAAAAAATAACAACCTGAACTGTAATTGATAGATGTGAATCACACGATGAGCTTGATTTTCTCTTTCCTGAACTTACCCGCATTCATAATCATGATTTAGTGATCATCGAATCATGGCAAAATCATGTAGATTGGGTAAAATCTCTACCTCCAGCAGAATTAAAACTTTTAAATAGTGCTGATTTCAATAATTCCGAAACAACCCAAACTATAACTAATTCAGAAATACCACCAGAACAAATAAACTATGAAATCATAGCCGAAAAGTCTCATTTTTATTCATTACGTGATCAATTATTATTTATGTTTGCGCCAGAACTACGCCAGGAATATGAAAATTATGTCAGTCAACAAGCAGCAAATTCTGGATACAGAACATTAGTTACATCTAATTTACAACAAGCATCAGATTTAACAGTTGCTAACCTTTTTCACTATTTTAATATTAGAGATGAATCACAACAAGAAGTAAATCAATAATCAACTTTTGATAATGTTGAAAAAAAGTGATCAGTCAAACTAATCATGAATATTCTATAGGAATCCGATTTGATTGTTGAACAAAATTACGTATTTGTAGGGTGCGTTAGCGTTTCGCGTAACGCACGAAATCTTTAAGAATGGTGCGTTACGCTATCGCTAACACACCCTACGTATCTGTTCAAAAATCAAATAGTAGGTCTATATTTGGTTCATACTCCTGTGGGTGCAAAATTATACAGCAGTTTCCGCTTTTATGAGGTATATCTTAGCCCCCTCATCGCTTGCGGGTTGGGGGTTGGGGGTGGGGTTATTGTACCTCATAACACCGGGAAGTGCTGTAGAAATGCCCCAGTAAGCGTAATTTGGGCTTGTAAGTAAATTTACTACAAAAGTTTACATCGCATCACAGTTTGCGCGTACTTTTTCCTTACTCCCTGGGTAGACAATTAACATTGACTTTGCTATTCTGAGTGTAGACACATTTTAGACCTGTTCAGGTGTACTACCAAGGTATTGATTTATGGCTAACATAGTTGGAACAAACAATAACGATAACTTGCCTATTAATGGCATAGGTAATGGAGTCAGTGATGTATTTAGCCCGTTACTAGGGGAAGATATCGTTGATGGTGGCGATGATAATGATATTCTTGTCATCAACTATTCTAGTAATACTTATGCAGGACCACGTCCAGGTGGTTCTGGTCCATTCCCTGGCATAATATTTGAACCATTGACTTTTGTTAATGGTACTAATGCCGTCGCCGGGTATAGCGGGTTAATCTATGCCTATAAGGATATTAACTACAACCGAGATTCAGTTACCTTCTCCAGAATTGAACGCTTCAGCATTACAGGTACTAACTCCGCAGATGAGATTCGAGGTGGTATTAATAATGATACCCTGAATGGCTTGGGAGGAGATGATATCATTACCAGTGGGGGTGGATCTGACACCATTGATGGTGGTACTGGGCTTGATATTTTAACTGACGCTGACTTCTCTCTATTTACCACCAATTTGGTAATTGATAATAGTGGCAGCACCCTCTCCTTTGCCAATGGTTTAAATATTCAAGGCATAGAAGTTTTTAGTGATTTGAGGCTAGGAAGTGGTGATGATTTAGTTAGCTTTAGCTTAACTAGCGACGAAAGCATTGATGGTGGTGCTGGTAATGATACCATCTATGGTGCAGGCGGTAATGATATCATCTTCGGTGGATACGGTGACGATGTTATCAAAAGTACCAGTGGATATGATACTGTTGATGGTGGTAGCGGTGATGATATTTTAGTGGTTGATTATGCTGCCAACAGCTTTATTGGTAGTGCGGATTACCTTCCTGGCATCAGTGGTTCTTATGTGGCAGAAGATCCAGCAACAGGTAGCTTTTCAGGCTATTTTTACGCCTACAATAACAGTTCAGGTGGTTTTGACGAGGTTGATTTCACAGGGATTGAGCGTTTCCAAATCACTGCAACGAACTTTGCTGACACCCTGACGGGAGGCTTTGGTAATGATACCCTGAACGCTAGTGGTGGTAGTGATTATATTAACGCACAGGGTGGAATTGACAGTATTGATGGTGGTGCGGGTATTGATGTTTTAGAGGAAGCAGATTTCTCTGCCCAAACCACTGATTTAATTGTTGATAATTCAGGTGCCACCTTAATCGGAACAAATGGGACAGTCGTTACTGGGGTGGAATTATTCAAAAATCTCTACACCGGCTCAGGTAATGACCGCATTCTTTATACCGTGCGCTCCAATGATACTATTGATGCCGGAGGCGGTAATGATGTCATTAATGCTGGTTTAGGGCAAGATGTTGTTTATGCTTCGGGCGGTACTGATGATCTACTAATTGTTGATTATTCAGGAAATACCTTTGGCGGACTATCCTATACCGATCCTTATTTCAGTGAAGAACCTGATCCTAGTAGCGGAGAGATTTGGTTTGAAGGCTATCGCGGTACAATCCAAGCCAACACCAACAGTAGCGGTGATTATAACTCCGTTACCTTTTTCGACGTTGACCGTTTCCAAATTACAGGCACTAAATTTGCCGATACCCTCTTAGGTGGTGCAGGG
>JAKOGY010000465.1 GCA_028658405.1 Dolichospermum sp. ST_sed8
TGACTTTAAGGGGAATAGCGAATATTAACGGTACTGGAAATTTTGATAATAACGTCATTACTGGAAATTCGGTCAATAACACCCTTAGCGGTGGTGATGGTGTTGATACCTTAGTTGGTGGTTTAGGCGATGATGTTTATGTTGTTGACACCGCAACGGATATCATTATTGAAAACGCGGGAGAAGGAACAGATACGATTCAATCAAGTATTACCTTTACTCTTCCGGCTTTGGTTAATGTTGAAAACCTGACTCTGACTGGAACGGCTAATATCAGCGGTACTGGAAATAGTGGCAATAATGTCATTACTGGTAATTCGGTCAATAACACCCTTGATGGTGGAGACGGTGTTGATACGCTGATTGGTGGTTTAGGCAATGATACTTACATTATTGACAGTGCAACGGATAGCATTACCGAAAATGTGGGAGAAGGTACAGATACAGTTCAATCAAGTAGTATCAGCTATACTTTGGCGACTAATGTCGAAAACCTGACTCTAACTGGAATAGCCAACCTCAGCGGTACTGGAAACGGTGGCAATAACGTCATTACTGGAAATTCTGGGAATAATACCCTTAGCGGTGGTGCGGGTGCTGATATCCTGATTGGAGGAAGTGGCGATGATACTTACGTTGTCGATACCACAACCGATTTCATTGCTGAAAATCTTGGGGAAGGCACAGATACCATTCAATCTACTGTCACCTTTACTCTTCAATCTACTGTCACCTTTACTATTGCGGCTTTGGGTAATGTTGAAAATCTAACTTTAACGGGAATAAGCAACATTAGTGGTACTGGAAACTCTAATCCTAACGTCATTACTGGTAATTCTGGAAATAATGCCCTTAACGGAGCTAATGGTGTTGATACGCTGATTGGCGGTTTGGGCAATGATGTTTACACTGTTGATAGCAACACTGATACTATTACAGAACTGGCCAGCGGTGGTACAGATACCATTCAATCTAGTGTCACCTATACTATTGCGGCTGCTAATGTGGAAAACCTCACCCTCACAGGAATAACAGCAATTAACGGGACTGGTAACGGTGATAATAACGTGATTACTGGTAATGGTGGTAATAACACCCTTGATGGAGGTGCTGGGAATGATAGACTAACTGGAGGAACTGGAAATGACACTCTCATTGGTGGACTAGGAACAGACCGTTTTGACTACCGCACTTTAAGCGATTCTGTTTTCAGTAACTTTGATGTGATTACTGACTTCAATGCTACTGCTGGTAATGATTTATTCGTCATTTCCACTACACCCACCGGATTCTCTAATGCCGGAACTGTGGCAACACTTGATACAGCAGGTATTACAGCTAGTTTAACTAATACTGTCTTGACAGCTAACTCTGCTGCTCAATTCACCTTTGGTACTGGTATTAGTACCCGTAGCTTTGTCGCTATTAACGATGCTACCGCAGGATTTAGTGCCACTACGGATGCAATTATTGAGGTGACAGGTTTAACAGGGACTTTAGGATTGAATAACTTTACTACAGCCTTAGTTTAGCCCTGATTGGTAGCAATTTGAGTGAAGGTAGAGACGTTTTATACAACGTCTCTGCTGCTCTCAAAATTCCCAGATTCAAGAGGATTTACGCAAGTGTCACATTTAATCCCACATTCCGCACCCTAACTGTCACACATCAACAAAAAGCCGATTTAGTAGTATTTATGAACTAAAGTATAAG
>JAKOGY010000466.1 GCA_028658405.1 Dolichospermum sp. ST_sed8
CTGAAGCTCTAAACTGGTGCAAATGAGTGTTTCTTATCTGTTCCCTGTTCCCAGTTAAGAGTTCCCTTCTTCTGTAAGTAGATGCAGTAAGTGTTGATTAAATATGTATAAATTTTATTTGCTTTGCAGAAAAATTTATGGTTTAATTTGTATTAGGTAAGGATACACGCATTAAATCAAGGATTTATTTGTATTCCTTGTATATTTATATACAAAATAGTTATTGTGCCTGAATGTTAATTCAGTCAGACTCAAAGATTATCTTGTACACTTATATACCTACCTATAGATTTTTGCCACTGCATAACATTTTGTGAGGAGTGATATTTTGAAGATAAAAAATATTATACATTTAGGGTTATTGCTAACCTTACCAAGTTTACTATTTTCTACAGCTATTTCAGTTAATCCAGCATCTGCGGCGGATGATATAGTAGCTGCAAATCAGAAAAGTGAATTAATTACACATAAAGTGGCAACAGCCGCAGAATTAGAGCAAAAGGTTGAATCTATTCCTGGGCAAAAACCAGTACAAGTAATTGCCCAAAATGCGGACAATGACACCGATGAAGTTAACAAAATCCGTCAAGAGTTATTAGTTGAACCCCTGCTCAAAGTTAAGAGACCCAAACAATCTCAGCCAACTTACTCACCCGGACTCAGTTTTGCTGCTCCGAGCGCCTTTGGGGCTAACATGGGTGACGCATTTATAGGAACATCTGCCGCAACTGCTGGTAAAGAAAGAACTCAAATAGACGGGAGTATTAGCGTTGGTGTTGGTTTAGGAGATTCCCAGAAATTAGCTGGTGTGGAATTAGTCTTTAACAACGGTAGTATCAGAGACTTTGGTAGTAATGGAACTTTCGACCTCAAAGCTCACCGTATTTTCTCCGCAAAAGGAAACAATCAAATTGCTGTAGCAGGTGGCTGGAGAGCCTTTGCTCAGTATGGTAATGAAGCTATTAGACCTTCCAGTGTCTATGGTGTAGTCACAAATTACTCCTTGTTAAAGCCTAATGATCCTGTTAATAAAATGCCTGTTTCTTTCTCAGTAGGTGCTGGCGGTGGCGACTTCAGGCAAGGTGATGCCAGTACGGGTGTGTTTGCTGGAGTTGGTGTGCAAGTTCATCCCCAAGTGGGTGTAGGTCTGGGTTGGAGTGGAGTTGGTTTAAATGTTGGGGCTTCTTTTGTTCCAGTACCTACTTTGCCCTTAACAATTACAGCCCAAGGTGCGGATCTCACTGATAACAGCCCAGGTGGACCAGTATTTGTCTTAAGCATAGGTTATGGCTTTAATTTCTTGCCTAAATAAACACTTTAATATCTAAAAGAGTCATCATGTTGAAAATCAGAAATCTCATTTTTGCCCTCAGTCTGAGTCCTTTGCTATCGGTTACTTGGCAATTACCAAACCAAGCCCAAACTGATAGTCCCAGTAAAGGTACAGCTGGTGGTGTCAGTGGTGCGACTAGTACTGCCTCAGAAACTAGTATTTTTTCCTTACCAACCTTCACTGTCCCTATAACACCCGGTGTTTCAGCCACCATTACTGATGGGGTTTCCACAACAGGTGATCTGACAGCAGGTAGTGCGGGAAATGACGCAAATACGGCAACAGTTACAGTTACAGCAGCAAACACAGAATCAACCTCACCTAACATTACTGTGACAGATGGTGCAGGAGGC
>JAKOGY010000467.1 GCA_028658405.1 Dolichospermum sp. ST_sed8
TGACCGAAATGACGGGACACAAGCCCCGTCCTTCTAGGACGGCTTTTCTTGATTCTTAATATACTCTTTTAATATTTCTAGTGGCGCACCACCGACTGAAGTGGCAAAATAGCTGGGACTCCATAGAGATTCTTTGTGGGGTTTTTTATATCCGGCTTGTCCATATCTGCGGCTAGATACGCCTTTTAGAGCATTTACTATTTGAGAAACAGATAATTTAGGAGGATATTCAATCAGTGCATGGACGTGATTTCCTTCACCGTTGAACTCAAGCACTTTAAAATTCATTTTTTCAGCCACCTCACGAAATGTTTTTTCAATTAAATCAAGACTTTCACCAGTAAACACAGCCCGACGATATTTCGTAACGCAGACCAAATGAATCTTTAAGTCTGTAACGCTGTGTCTTTCTCTTCTGAGGGGACTTGTCATTTTGTGCAGACCAATATATAATTAATTTACAGCCCAATTATAGCATTAACCATGAAAGCCAGATATCAATTCCGTTTCTACCCTACAGACCAACAGCAAAAGCTTTTAGCTCAATTGTTTGGTTGTGTTCGCGTGGTTTGGAATGATGCACTGGCTATTTGTAAACAAGCAGAAAAACTACCAAGTAACAACGACTTGCAAAAGTTGGTTATTACTCAAGCAAAAAAAACTATTGAGCGGCAATGGTTGTCTGATGTTTCTAATATTCCTTTGCAACAATCGGTTGCAGATTTGGGAGTTGCCTATAAAAACTTTTTTGATTCTCTAACAGGGAAACGCAAAGGTAAAAAATTAGGTCGTCCTAAGTTCAAAAAGAAGACTAATCAGCAGTCAGCACGATTTAGAATCGGTGGGTTTTCAATCAAAGGGGATGAGGTTTATCTAGCCAAAATTGGTAACGTTAGCCCGATTTGGTCAAGAGATTTACCCTCCGCTCCTAGCTCTGTAACAGTAATAAAGGATTGTGCTAACCGTTATTTTATCAGTTTTGTAGTAGAAGTTGAACCCGTTAATATTGATGCTAAAAACCAAAGTATCGGTATTGATTTGGGGATAAAAACTTTTGCTGTCATGAGCAATGGAGAAAAAGCCCAAAGCCCCGATTACTCAAAATTAGACAGGAAGATTCGCAAACTTCAGAAGAAATTAGCACGGCAACCAAAAGACTCACAACGAAGAAATAAAACCCGAATTCAAATTGCAAAACTACATAACGAAATAGCTGATACCAGAAAAGACTTTTTGCACAAATTATCCTCCAAAATAGTTAGCGAAAATGAAGTTATCGTTTTAGAAGATTTGAATGTATCGGGCATGGTTAAAAATCGCAAACTTGCTAGGGCGATTAGTCTTCAGGGATGGAGAGAGTTTCGGACGTTATGTGAAGCTAAATCACAGAAGTTTGGCAGGACATTTCACGTCATTAGTAGATGGGAACCGACCAGCCAAATTTGCTCTGAATGTGGCTACAAATGGGGGAAACTTGATCTAAAAATTCGGTCGGTTAAGTGCCTGAATTGTGGGACTGAACACGACCGAGACGAGAACGCCGCAAAAAATATAAATAAAGTCGGGATAGGGCATTGCCACGACTCTAAACGGGCGCTCCAGATAGAGTAAGACTAGCAACGGTTAGCGTCAGTCAGTGAAGCGTCAAGAATCACCGCACCTTCAGGTCGGTGAGTATGTCAA
>JAKOGY010000468.1 GCA_028658405.1 Dolichospermum sp. ST_sed8
TTTTACCATAAATCGGTACAATCTCCATCTGATAAGCTTTTTAGACTATTTCGTCATCCCGTCAGAAGTAATAGACATCTCTAGGAAAGAATGTAGAGCCGAGAATCCCTACCCATGGAACGTCTCTACAGGGGTTCGAGGAAATACACATTTAGTTTTCACTCCTATGTCTAATTAAAAATTAAAACCCCTAGATTAAGTTCTAGAGGCTTTTAATTCAAAATCTATTTTTTATTGCTTTTTTAGCAAGCCCCATTACCATTAGAAGAGTTCATACCATTAGAAGAACTAAGATCAGTAGGAATTATCTTAGTTCCTGATTGATTGAAACTGAATGAACCTAAAGGATCGGCTTTGAATACTGCTGGGCTAATTCCGGGCTGTGATGCTGAAGAATTATACAAAAGAAACTCTCCCGGATAAGTACCGCTCTCCCCCGGTTTTAACGTTTGTTGTTGTAGGGGTAACTTCTCCCCAAAATTGTAAAAAATTCTGGGTGCTTCTGTATTATTTTTCAGTGTAAATCCTCCAGTAATATTAGCAGCTTGTTCAGAACTTAATTCAGACAAACAATTTTCATCAAAGCCAAATAATAAAGAAGCATCTTTTTCTGTTTTGGAAGTTTGCAAATTTGTTTGCAACATAATTTTATATCTCCAGAGTAAAATAATTGGAATTAACCTGCTATCAAAAGCTTATGTTTTAATTAAATTACTTTAATTAACCCTAAGTTAGATATATTAATTAACCCTAAGTTAGATGAATTAAATCAAGATCATGAGAGATATTGGATTTAGTGAAGTAGAACAAGTTCTTTTCAAAATAAGTTCTCTAAAAATACCAACAGAAGGCTATCCATATCCATTGTCAGGAAATTGGGTTATTTGATCAGCTTACCGCTAATTTTTTAATAGATACTGAACTGTTTTAAAAGGATTAACCGAGTAATATTTCTTCAATAAATCAAAGACTCGATAGTGATTTTTTAATTGTTTCAATATTCCAGTCATGATATGTCATGAATATGTAATTGGTATTTGCTCAATTTTCTATAGAACCTTTATATTTAGTTTTTTTGTCATAAAACTCTTTATTACTCAATGATGAATTATTCTTTCTATCTACTAAAACTATGTTTACCCCAACTTCGTTGTTAAGTTCAGAGAAGTGATCGGCAATTTGCTCTGCAACGCAGACTAATGCAAAAGTTAAGAATTGAGAAGTGATTGAGACATAATAAATTACTAGAGCAGACAAAGTTGTAATATTTTGATTGAGAGAGAAAGTAAATCTGCCGATCAATTCAACCCTTAGAGGTTTATTGAGCTTTAAAAGGAATCTATTTAACAGTATTAGATGAAAAGCCCTAGTAAAAATCAAACTACTGAGTCGGCTGGCTGTCTTTCTAAATCTGCTGGCTGTCTAGTCTCTGTGTTACTGTTTCCATTCTTCATTACTATATTTGGATGGTTTGCCTTTTCCATTGGCCCCATGAGTTGTGCCTATCCTAGTAAATGTTCTCAGTTGGAAGAAAACGCCAAAGGCATTTTGTCGATAGTTATTCTTATCGGAGGAGGTTGGGGGATTCCAATAGTAACTGGCATTTTAGCTTAATCAGCAGAAGCCCCACGTCTCACTATACCGGAGCGTGGGATGCCA
>JAKOGY010000469.1 GCA_028658405.1 Dolichospermum sp. ST_sed8
CTGATAAGCTTATAGAAGAAATGAAGATTGAAGGCGAATAAATTCGCCCGTGTCGCTTATATCTCAGGGAACCAAGCCACTGAGTTTTACGCTTACCAAGCTATCCTATAAAGAAAAAACCTCCTTCTTTCTTCTTTCTCAACTCCTGACTCGGTGACTCCTATTCAAAGATCGCTTTTTCAATTTCAGTTAAAGCTTTCTCAAAATCATCATTGATAATTTTTATATCAAATTCATTAGCAGCAGCAATTTCTTCTTCAGCCCGCTGCAAACGACGAGCGATCGCTTCTTCAGAGTCTTGGCCGCGTCCACGAATCCGGTTTTCTAATTCCGAAAACGAAGGTGGCAAAATAAAAATGCTGCGGGCGCTCGGGAAGGAAGTACGGACTTGTCTTGCTCCTTCTAGTTCAATTTCTAGCACCACCAACTTACCAGACTGAACATGATTAAGCACAGCTTCACGGGGCGTACCATAGCAGTTACCAGCAAATTCTGCCCATTCTAAAAATTCGCCTTGAGTAACTAACTGTTCAAATTTATTCCGGGCGATAAAGTAATAGTTTTTACCATCAATTTCTCCAGAACGGGGAGAACGAGTCGTTGCCGATACTGAATAATGCAATTCTGGATAACGCTTCAGAATTTCATTCATTAAAGTACCTTTACCGACTCCACTAGGACCAGTTAAAACAATTAGCTTGCCCAGAGGTGGGCATTCTGTCGTATTTGCACCATTATGGATAGGTAAAACTTGCATTATCCGTGAAAAAAAGTGAATTAATAAATATAAATGATTCTTTAGCCTTGTTTTAGCTGCTAAAACGACTAAGAGGACTCCACAAAAAAGATGAACTGCTTGCAGCAGTGCTAGTTCTAAGCTATCCAATCTTGTGGGATGGGCATCTGGTTCCCTCCTGATATTATTAGCAGGGCCAGATGCCTGCACCACAAGAAATTTTGGGATATTTTTTATTTGGAAGTCTCTAATACCATTTTGAATTTGAGATTTTAAATTGTCAAATACTTACGGTATAAGCTTTTTCTTTGGCAGATCTCATCCTCACTGTTCAAATTAGCATCAAAACTAAAGAATTTGTAGCACTGGTGACAGAAAACCAGTCTAATTCACATAGTACCGCCGATATGGTACAAATAAAGTTGAGGTAATAATTTCTATGTTTGATTATCTACAACATGATGATCACGGGAAATCACAAACCTATTGGCTACTGTTTCTGGCTGAATTGCCGAGAGAATCACATGACTAGAATCAGTGATAATCACCGCCCTAGTCCGTCTTCCATAGGTAGCATCAACCAGTTGACCTCTATCCCTAGCATCTGTGATAATCCGTTTAATGGGAGCAGATTCTGGACTAACGATGGCAACGACTCTGTTGGCAGAGACGATATTACCAAACCCGATATTGATTAATTGAATTTCCATAAAAAAAATTTCAGCTAAACGAAAAATGAAAAGCTTGTAGTAAACTTATTTCCATGTTATCGCTAAAGAATGGGAGTTACAACGACTTAAACCACGTTAATTTGAGTTTTTTCATAACAAATGCTTTTTTTAGCTGTATTAAGTACCCATGCAAAATTAATTATACATTTTAATAATAAATTGATAAAATAAATTATGGTTCTACCGCTCTC
>JAKOGY010000470.1 GCA_028658405.1 Dolichospermum sp. ST_sed8
ATAATGTAAACAGATACAGGGTAAGGTTTTCAGGTGCGAACTGCTTGCAGCAGCGCTTCGCTATCGCCCCAGTAATCCCTAGTAATGGTTAAGTGAGATAATCTGAACAGATACGTTTTTGAGTTGTAATAAGTGCGTTATTAATAGTGGGTTATTTTGTTGTTAACCCACTGAAAGTATTACTTATTTTCTAAAAATTCATCTACGGTAATTCCTGCTTGTCTAATTAAACTTCTGAGTAACCCTGGTGCTAGTTCTTTATGATTGGGAACTGATAAAATGGGTTTTGATTCGTGCCACAGTATGATATGAATTCCGGTTTGATGATCTACAGCATAGCCAAATTTTTCAAAGATTTTGACTGTTTGTTTACCGGAAATATTTGATAAGCGTCCCATTTATACTACTACTTCCCCTACAAAAGATTGATATTCTTTGGTTACATAGGGTTTACCATGTTTTTCTAATACGTGAAGATAGCCTTTGATAGCATCTTTGATATTTTCAATTGCTTCATCTAAGTTTGTACCTTGACTGACACAACCAGGAAGTTCTGGTACTTCAGCAACGTAACCTAGATATTCTGAATCATAGGTGAATATTACTTGAAATTTCATACAGGAGGGGTTTGTATATTTGTGTGCTGATTATTAATATATCTAATTTTCTTGGCTAGTTGTTTGAGAATTTGATTTAGTTCTGGTGGTGAGGTGAATATTTACACGATCTGCTTGCAGCAGCGCTTCGCTATCGCCCCATTAATCCCTAGTAATGGTTGAGTGAGATAATGTAAACAGATACAGGGTAGGGTTTTCGGGCTGCGATTTAGTGTTATTAATGGTGGGTTTTGTTGGGTTTTCTTGCGTCAACCCAACCTAATTACTCATATTTCTAAATCCTCATCTAATATTGTTACAATGTCTCTTGCACCATGAATAACTCGCAAAATATCAATTTCTGATTCAGTGATACGATAAAAATTAGATATTTTCTAAATCCTTTAATTGATTGTTGTCGAATATCTGCTAAATTGGGATGGGAAAAATCTGTCAATTTCCCCATAGCTGGAGTTTTAGCTAATTGTTTAAATGTTGTTTCTGCTGCTATTAAAAAGCGGTCGGAAACGTCTAAATTGTCTTCTGCTATGTAGGTGGCTAAATCTATCAAGTCGCGGATAACTTGAGGTCTTTTTTTAATTGCAAACATCATGGCTAAATTGCACTTTGACGTTTGTTAGTTTTTTCACGAACTGCTTGACGAATATCTTCCCAATCTTGTGCAGTCATTTCTGTTGCATTTCCTGAGTTTAATCCTTCTAAAAGCATGGTTTGTAATCGTTCGTTGGCTCTGAGTTTTTGGTCTTGTCGCACTAATTCCCGAAAATATTCACTAGCACTGCTGTAACCACCTTGCGCTACCTGTTCTTCTATATAATCGCGCATGGTGTCAGGTAAGGAAATATTCATACTTTTCATAATGTGACTTCGCTGAATTTTCTTTTCTATAGTATGGCAGGTTTTGTCATTTTCTGCCATGACTGCGAACTGCTTGCAGCAGCGCTTCGCTATCGCTCTAGTAATCCCTAGTAATAGTTGAGTGAGATAATGTAAACAGATACAGGGTAAGCTTTTCAGGTGCGAACTGCTT
>JAKOGY010000471.1 GCA_028658405.1 Dolichospermum sp. ST_sed8
AGGTGGTGTCAGGTAAGAAATTGTTTCCGCGTAACTGCGACGTTTAAGAAATGACACTTTTCACGAGGCTAAGTTGAGAGAAGATGAAGTGATAATTGGCTTAGTTAAAATTTATTATCAAATAATAATAGAGATTCTAAAAGGAGCTACTTTATACCCAGCAGACTATGAATATTATGGAATTTCTCATGATGATTTACGGGAAGATCAAAAACTGCTTAACTATATAGAATCGAAAGGTTTATTAAATGATGGTTTAAAAGATGGCTATATTACCTATTATGAATTAATAGAAAAGGTAGTGAGTCAATATGAATCAGAAGCAGATCAGATATATTACCAAAACATTAATCAAATATTATCTAATGATCTAATAAAAAGAATAGACATCTTAAATGAGATGATTATCTATGTAATTGATTCCTTGAGATCATCTGAAATATTTTATGAAGAACTAGAAAAATTACTTAATGATGAACCAATTAATCAAAGAGATGATACACATATTAGCGAAAAAGATATAGACGATTTTATTCAAAATATTAATCCATATATTAAGAATAAATATCGCAAGATGGGAAATATATCAAAAAAACAAATAGACGGATGGAAAGTTCAAGCTAAGAATTTACTAAATGAACAAAAAATTCACGATACACTTAAAAAATGGGGAGAAATAGATAGAAAACTTTCAATATTGTCAAATACCGGAGTTTTATTTAGTGCAGCTAAAGCAAGCAAATGAAGGAAAATTACGTAACATTATAACAAGTTTTTTAATTAAAGTAGGTAAACAGTAATCGCTGTTTTGAGGTTTGGAAGTGCGATCGCTTTTGGATTTTGGGAGTGCGATCGCTTTTGGGGATGTGGGGGTGCGATAGCGAAGCGCTCCGCAGGAATCGCTTTTTGAGGATGTTGGGAGAGCGATCGCTTTTCGGTATTGGGAATGCGCGTTTAAAATTGGTTGTGTGCGATCGCTTTTGGAGGGTTTGGAAGAGCGATCTAATAAATTTCTCTACGATGACCAATTCTAATGATAATGATTAATTGTTCTTCTATATCTAACTCATAAATAACTCGATAATCACCCACTCTTAACTTATAAAAACCTGAGCATTGACCTGTAAGAGATAGAGGAGTTATCTGCTCAAAATTGATACTTAACCATTGAATTTTATTCAGAATCCGCAGACGCACAACCTGATCTAAATTATCTAAATCAGTGATAGACTCTGATTCAAAACTTACAGAATAACTCATTTAACGTTCTATCCTGTACCTTTTATAAACTTCGGCTAGAGGAATAGTAGGTCTTCCTTCTTGACGTTTACGCCGGATTTCCAATAAACTTTGCTTGAATGATTCTTTAATTTCCTTATCCTCATCAGGATCACCGAAGTATTCATCTAGCATTTCATCTACAGTAGTACGGATTAGGTTTTGTAACTGTTCCGCCGTCATTTCTTTAATTTGCATAGTTTCTTTAAACAGTGAACTATAGGAATGATTATACCAGTTAAGAGAAAATATTGCGATAGCGAAGCGCTGTGGATAATTGGATTTATGAGGACACGAACGAAACTTTCATCAAAGATGAGGAAATGCAAAAGCGTCTCATGAATCTCAATCCTCATTCTTTCCGCAA
>JAKOGY010000472.1 GCA_028658405.1 Dolichospermum sp. ST_sed8
AGAACAAAAAACAAATCTCAAAACCAAAGAACCGTGGGGCGCACGGTGTAGGGGCGTATAGCAATACGCCCCTGCGTTAATGTCCGGATTAGGAGTCACGCTCGTTGCCCACACTCACCTGAAAGGGAGTGTGTGGAGTACGTCACCCTTTTTATGAATAGTCAGCCTTTTTATGAATAGTCAGAATAGAATTAAAAATAAAAATTATTATTCTGACTATTTGTAATAGCCTTTAATTAACAGCTATTTTTTAAAATTTAACACCAGAAGCCACTACCACTACCACTACCACTAACACTGCCACTAACACTGCCACTAACACTGCCACTAAAACCACTACTAAAATCGCTACTAAAACCGCTACTAAAACCGCTACTAAAACCGCTACTAAAACCTCCATAGTGACCAGCACCAAAATTTTGTAATTCCTCGGTAGCTAGTTCATTAAGGAAACTGGCATCATCATTAAATAAATCATAACCTATGGGAAGGAGTCCAGATATTTGGATATTAGCCATGATAATTCCTCCTTTATCTATCGTGTTGATTAAAGATAAATTAATAGTCAGAATAGTAGTAAAAAATAAAAACTACTATTCTGACTATTGGTAATAGCTGTTAGTTTGATTAACAGCTATTTTTTTTAATTAGCAACAACTCCAGCAGCAACAGGGATTGTAACATCTGCTGTTACCTCCCCAGCCGCCACCTCCCCAGCCACCACCTCCACCAATAACGTTTTGTACTTCATCGGTAGCTAATTCATTCAGAAAACTAGCAGTATCATTAAATAAATCATAACCTACAGGAAGTAGTGCGGATATTTTGATATTAGCCATGATAATTCCTCCTTGTTATATATTGTCTTAATCTAGTAATCCTATTTCATTTGTGAATATTGCAAGAGTTAAATTCTTTGTTCACGAATAATTTAGGATTACTATAGTTGCTAGTTAATAGCTATTTTTTTAGCTATTAACAACAACAGCAACAACAGCCGTGACCTCCACCTCCCCAGCCATAACCTCCACCTCCCCAGCCACGACCTCCCCGGCCATAACCTCCACCAAGAACGTTTTGTACTTCGTCGGTAGCTAATTCATTCAGAAAACTAGCAGCATCATTCAATAAGTCATAACCTACAGGAAGTAGTTCGGATATTTTAATTTTAGCCATGATAATTCCTCTTTTATGTATTGTATTGTCTCAATAAAAGACAAATCAGATTAGACTTGATATTGACTAATCCTTGTTTTTATTCTTTCAAAAATAATTTATAAGTTCAAGGCTTTGAGACTAAGAGATAAGACTTTATTGAAATATTTTTGTCTAGCTATTTATGGCAATTAGCTGATAATTTTTATTGTTTAGATTTCTATCAATAGATATAGTAGAGATGTTTCATGCAACATCTCTACAAAATAGATCATTTGCTTGGGGTTTAATTTCCCAAAAAATACCGCCTTAATTAAGTTTATTTTGTCTAAAAATGCCGAAATTAGACAACACATTGAAACTCAATCTTTAATTAGGGCTTGCAAAAAAGAAAGCCAAAGGGTTGATAGATAAAGGTTTGCAGGGTTTTATAACCAAACAAGTGCAAGATTATTGACAATAGATGTTTAAAAC
>JAKOGY010000473.1 GCA_028658405.1 Dolichospermum sp. ST_sed8
GCCTTCAATGACATTCTTAATTGTCTTTGTCCTAAATTATAAACCAAAAGGCATAATGCCATTAACATCATCATTGTCTCTACTCTTTCAGGATTTTTCACAAACAGACTATCCGCGAAAAATAACGGGTCTTTGATAAATCTAAATCCTCTTTCTGTAGATTGTTGTTCTTTATATATTTTGAGGATTTCTTCTGACTCTAACTCAATCGTATCCAAAATATTGGTGGCTAAAATAAATCTGCCACAAGAGTTTTGCTGTTGTGTAATTAACTCCTGATTTTCTCTTAATTTACATTTCACTCTATAAACTGTTGTTTTCCCTTGATTGGTTTGAGTAATTTCCCAGTCTGATATTTGATGATATTTTAATTTGGCTGTTATTTCTTCGATTTTTAATTCTGTCAAAGATTTATCTGGAAATTCTTCCTGTTCTAATTTCGCTACTTGTTTGTTAACTTTCAAAAACTCTTCTTGGATTTTTTTGTCTAGTTTATTTAAGTCTGCTTTTTTCCTCTCTGCACTTTCTACTAATAACCATCTTTGCTCTATTCCTCCATAAGATACTTTCTCTTCGAGATAGCTATAACCCTTTATTTTACAGGCTTTCAGGTCATTATTTATGAAGGCTTTCACTAAATTTTTCGCTTTTTTAATGGATAATGGTACTCGAGTTATCCATTTCATGTTCGACATTAATTTTAAGTTACTTTCGCTATACAATGCACTGTCAGCCACCATGATACTTTCAAAATCTACTTGTTTAGAATATTCTACTAAGATGTGAGCGAATACTGCTTTATCTGATTCGTTTCCTGATGCTCCTCTGAAAAATAATGGTATATCTCCATCACTACTTACTATTAAATCTAATATACATTGTTTTAAGTCGGGGCGATGGTCACGGGAATACCCCTGTGTGATATTAATCGGATTTTCTTTGTTTATTCCTAATTCTTTCTCTGGATTATTGAGGCAATTATCATATTTTCCATGTAAATGTAATGAGCTTGAGTCTAAATGGGAATATTTTGTGTCTATTCCATATTTCTTTACTACTTCTAAGGCAATGATTAAGAATAATTTAGTTAAGCCATATTTGTAAAGTTTATCCATGACTCTACCTATTTTATCGTCATTTAAATCTTCCGCTTTTATCCCTCCTCCTATTAAATGTTCTACGGCTTTGTCTTGAAAGAATTCTGGAAATAAATATAGTGGTCTTGATACAAAACCTAGTCCATTGAGAATAATTGCTTTGACTACTTCTCAATAGTTTACTTTCTCTCTACTATCCACCGAAAATATTTCATTGATTTTTTCTACTATTCCTATCTCATCTATTATTCCTGTTATTATTCCTAAGTGATCTATATTTTTACTCTCAATATCTTCTTGTTGGTAATTCATAATATGAAGGCATTTTTATGTAATTCAGTCTCATTCTCTCATTTTTTCCTGAATTTATTATCAATGCCTTATGAATTTCTATTTAGTAGTCAAATGGAAATTAATGTCTATATTTTTACTGGCTTAATTGCGTATTTGTGTTTAGCCCTCTATGCTGCTTATGATACTTGTATATGTACTACAAATTGAAGTGCGGAATGTGGG
>JAKOGY010000474.1 GCA_028658405.1 Dolichospermum sp. ST_sed8
AAGGTCAATCAGAGAGCGAACTATAAGCAATTGACGTTGTTTGACCTTGGTTAACTACGTTATTTGTGTATCCCTGGAGCAAATACTCAGGGTGATACTCTTGATGAAGCAAGAGTTAATCTGGAGGAAGCTATTGAGTTGGTACTTGAGGCTAACCGCTTTTTGACAGAGGAACTACTTCAAGATCAGGACGTTATTCGTGAACCTATTTTTTTATCAGTTGCATGAAGCGTGTAGACTTAATTCGTTATCTTGAAACACAGATTGCTTCTTGTTAGGACAGTCTGGCAAATAGATACTGACACAGATTTTCCTCGTTTGATCACCTTAGTTCCCGATTAGCAACATTGGAGGCTGCGATGAATTTTCCCCTTTACTCAGACATAATTTTATTGCATGATCTTCCTGAAGAAGGTTTATACGCTGGAGATATTGGAACTATAGCTGAACAACATCATGTACTTGGCTAGAGACAGGCTACAGTGTTGAGTTTTTTAATATGCTTGGTAATACTGTAGCAATAGTAACATTGTCGGCAAGCTCGCTTCGTTTGCCTAATAACACTGATAGACCCGCAGTAAGACTTATGGCTATTTCTGTGTAAGGAGGTCTAACAATGCTACGCTCTCTTTGAGACACTCTGCGAACGCAGGCGTCGCGCAAGCACTGACTTGTCAATTTTGAAAAAGACATTGAAACTTGGAGTGAATCATGAAAGCAATTATTGAAGTAGCCAAGGGCGGTTCTGCAATCCGAGCCGCTCGTCAACAAATAGACATCTTGTAGAAATTAAATATGCGTAGCCTGAAACCCTTGTAGGGACAATTCATGAATTGTCCCTACATTCTTTTTCACCAGATGTCTATTGGAGCGGACAATATTATGATATTTTAGGTTGTGATGTTATAAGTAGGTTAGCATTGAAAATTGTCGTTATGGCAAGGCAAAAGGCACTCATGCAAGAGGCAAGAGGTTTTGGGAGATTTTACTTTTCTTTACATACCTTTAAATTTTTATGTTCACCTACTTACGTAATGGTATATC
The DNA here is from genome assembly GCA_028658405.1 of Dolichospermum sp. ST_sed8. Lineage (GTDB taxonomy): Bacteria > Cyanobacteriota > Cyanobacteriia > Cyanobacteriales > Nostocaceae > Dolichospermum. Next base: position 1,045 of record JAKOGY010000474.1, read on the forward strand.
TTTCCGATTAACGTCTAATTCTTCACGACGAATAGTATTGTCAGCTTTAACTGTATCCTGCTCAACTACTTTTTTGACATTCACTTCCTCACGCAGAACTGTTTCCTTATGGATATTAGGAATTTCTGCATAAATTTCCATCCGCGTCACTTCTTCGTCACGGAAATCAGCTTCACCAGATCCATTACTGTGTTCAATAACTATACGTTCTTTTTGAACAGGTACAGAAACTGTTACCATCTCAGTATATAATTCCTTACTAATAGTTACTTCTCCTGTTTTCACACGAGATTTAGTCGCAACTAAACGTTCTTCGTATAGTTTGAGGTTGTGGTGATCCTGCTCATTCACATTGTAAAGATTTGGTTCTTCTTCATACCTGTATGTATGGCGATCAGCAGTAATAGGAGTAATATGAGGAATAACCGGTGCAACTCTTGCGCGCTCAGTAGAAACGGCTGCAACATCTACAGGTATGGGTGACTCTAAAGGTGTTGATGACTCTAAAGGTTCTTGTACTATTGGCGGACGATAAACTCTCCTACCGTTGTCATTGTGGATGAAAAAA
>JAKOGY010000047.1 GCA_028658405.1 Dolichospermum sp. ST_sed8
AGCTTCGCATTCGGTGGGTGTCGTGACTCAAATAACGGCTACCCTTAGACGATGCTCAGGGTGGTCTGGTCAGTACAGCTTGTTTGATTTCTCTTGCAAGCTCAGTCCCTTTAGGGCTGGGTTACTGACTAATACCTCTAACTCTAGGAACACCAATACTTAAAAACCCTTCTGGGACAATAGCAGGTTTCTTAGGATCATAATATATTCCCATACCTGCGCCAAAAAACCAATCCTGTCTTTGTGACCAAATTAAGGCTAAAATACTTTCTAATAATCCCGGAACAAGATGCTGTAATTGATTATCAAGTGGTGTGTCTTTAGAGTCCGGTAATTCCCAAGATGATGGTAAATAACGCAAAGAGTCGTAATCTAGCATGATTGATAACACCAATTTTACTTAAATTAAACTTTCAGGATCAACACCTAATTTTTTTAACATCTCTGCTAATTTCTGAGCTTTTTCATCAGATTTTAATCTTTTTCTTTCAGATTCTAACCTATTTCTTTCAGATTCTAACAGGTTTCTTTCAGATTCTAACCGTTGTTCTTCACTTTGTAGAATCCGTTCTTCCGGTGTTAAAAATCTTTTTCCCTGTTCATCAAACCAATATAACCATTGTCTAGTAATTCCTTGATAAGTTCCCTTTTCCCCACCAATTCCTAACCCTATTTCTGATAACCAAATGGGATTTCCTGGAATTAAAACATATTCACCATTGACTAATTGATAAACTTCCAAAGATGCTTGTTCACTTACTAAGGGATTATAAACTACATAATATAAGACCCCCAACTCTTTAGCATAGATTTCTTTTTTAGTGCTATATTCATTTCTATAGGTATTAGAAACTATTTCTAATACCAAAATTGGTAATTTTTGTTCTTCCCATAATACATAACTTCGACGTAACTTTTCATTAATAATTCTGGGAACACCAATACTTAAAAACCCATCTGGGACAATCGCAGGTTTATTTGTATCATAATAAACTCCCATGTCTACACCAAAAAACCAATCCCATCGCTGCGACCAGATTAAGGCTAAAATGCTTTCTAATAATCCTGGAATGAGATGCTGTAATTGATTATCCACTGGTGTGTCGTCAGAGTCGGGTAATTCTTCAGATGAAGGTAAACAATTTAATTGGCTGTATTCTAGCATGATTTATATTACCAATTCTATTCTTATTATAATCCAGATTCTCAAATTCTAACAAAAATCTATCATTTATTTACAAAATGAAAAAAGAAGTCGGGGATATTTTTATCCTTGAATTATCGCTTTTTCTTCTTCTGTTAACCCATATAACCGATAAACAATTTCATCAATTAACCAATCACATTGTTTAAGTTGCTTTTTGATTGGTAAGAGGGTATTTAAACTTGATTGATATTCTTTTTCTAATGTTTCCTGTTCTTTTCTAGTAGTCATATCAATTTTCAATTTTTTCTTATTTTTATTGAGGATTTCTATTAATTCATCAAGGGTTAAATGGTTATCTGACTGGGTTTGTTTATAATAATCACCCAAATAATTTTGAATTTTCGATTTATTGGTAAGATTATCAATATCAGCACCGATAAATCTCTCTAACCATGTTAAAAAGCCTTTAATTTCTGTTTGTTTTTGTTTATTTAGTTCTATCATTTGTTCGGCTAAATATGCGAGGAAATCATGAATTACATCCGCTTCTGATGGTTGTTGGTTGAGGTGGTGATCAATTTGGGTAAGCAGGATATTAGAATTATGATTGATTTGATATTGTTGGTAAAGGTTAATTGTGTTTTCTAGATATGCTTGGCGGTTTTCTGGGGAAGTTGTAAAGGAGATTTTACGAATAGGTAGCGGACGTAAATCATATAATTTAACTTGAGCAAAAGTTCTACCTTTTTCTCCTGTTTGACAACGATAAATATAAGTTAATAATTTGCTATTTAAAATAGAAATAATATACCAAGCAGAATAATTTGCATTTTTAACAATTGTTGTATGAATAGATTTAGAAGTGATAAATTGCTGATAATCTACTGATGCTTGAATTGAATCTGAAGTTTGACGGCTTATAATTTTAGTAGGTACAATATTTAGATCAAGATAAACAGCAACAACACTTTGAGAATTTTTATACTTTTCAAAATCATGAATTAAATAGTTATCGTGATATTCTATTGAATAACGATTTATATTTTCTCCTTTTAATAGTTGATAATCCTGTTGATTTTTTATTGTTCCATGATAAAATAATAATTCAGATAATGAACTTTTTTCTCCTCGATTTTGCCAGCCTACATTTTTCCACTTGTAATCTACTCCTGCATCATGACAAGTAGCTATTTCTGGTTCCAACTTTACACAAATATTAGCATTTTCAATTTTTGATATAATTGCATTAAAAGAACGCCAAGGATTTTCAGAATTTATCAAAATTTCCATGTCTTGCAGGAAAAAAGTTTGATTATCTTCATCCCAAATATCATACTTGGTTAGGTAATATAGCTGTTCAGTATCTACAATCTTTTTAAGAACAATAATCATTGTAATAACATCAGCATCATTAAAAACATTCTTGTTTCTAAAGTCTACAATATTAACTATTTCTGTAGAATTAGTAATAATTTTTCTAAAACCACTAAATTGGAATCCATCCAAACAAGTATTAGGAATAATAAATGATTGATATCCATACGATTTTGTAATATGTGTTGATAATACTATAAAATTAGTGTAAATTTCTGCTCTTCCACCTGTTTTCATCCCAGTCACAGTAATCAAATAATCTTTAGATTTCTTATCTAAAATATCTCCATAAGGAGGATTTCCAATTACAGCATCAAAACCAGGATTTTCTTTCCAACTTGCATTTTCTAAATCAATGAAAACCTCTGGAAACTCCAAATCCCAATGAAAAAACCGCTTTTCTTCAAATAACTTTCTCGCGTCTTCATATACCGCAATATCATCAGTATTCATCTTTTCAGGGTTAGCATTAATCGCATTTATACCATAAACCCGTAAAAAACGATCAGCTTGTTTCACACCAAAATATTTAGAAACATAAATATCTAACAATATTTTATAAGGTTTTGCAGCTTTATCAAACTCCTTAAATAACCTTTCGCTAGTTTCCACTTCCGCAAAAGTTGCATCACTTAACGTACTTACACCGCGCATAATTTCCGCAGCAAGTAACAGCCCCACAAACGGACCAGTTAATAAACTTAACTGTCCACTTTTTTCTTGCTGCATTTTTGCTTCTGCTTCTCGCGCAGTCGTACCAATAAGGGAATTTCCGCAACGCAAATGATGATCTAAAAAACTCAAAGGAGCGCCAATTGTGAAAGAATGTAACCATAAACTCACCTTTGCTAATTCTACCGCCATTGGGTTCAAATCCACACCATAAATACAGCGTTTCATAACCACCCGCTGCAAAAGTTGCGTGTCTTCTAACTTATTGACATCAATAGTAATTCCCTGCTGTTGCAAATTTCCTAAAATACTCTCGCGGGTTTGTTTCAACATCTCCAGAACTGGATTATGTTCGGGATATTCATTTAAAATAGTGATTAATTCATCAGTAAAATAATCAACAGCTTCTACTAAAAAATGTCCACTTCCCATAGCAGGATCACAAATTTTAATATCAAGTAGAGTATTTTGTGCCTTTCTTTCTAACCGTTGTAAATCTTTTTGTAAACCATTGCGGCTTTGTATTCCTAATCTACCATCTTGAAATTTTTCATGTAATTGGGTAATTTGCGTCATTAAATCAGCAAATCGTTGTTTTCTTTCTTCTAAAATTGGTTTGAGTGTGTGACTAACAATGTATTTTACAATATAATCTGGTGTATAATAAGAACCCGTCGCTTTTCGTTCACCCTTATCATTTTCTAAATGTGCTTTTCCACTACTTTCATCTTCAATAACGACGCGATATTCTAATAAACCTTCATAAATTGAACCCAATTGTCGCACCCCTAAAAAGCTGTAATCAATAGGTAATTGTTCAAATCTGGCTAATTTATCCAAAGCTGATACTAAAACCGCATCAGATAATTGATATTGAGATAGAAAATAATTATCTGGATAATCTTTTTCATCTCCAACTTCATGAAAATCAAAATGAAATAACCCACCATTATAACGAGGTACTTCTAAAGCTGGATCACCTCTATCTACGATTTCAAATAAACCTAACAAACTCTTATATATTTTTGTAGAAGTTTGACTCCAAGTTTTTTCTTTATCAATACTTTCAGCTATTTCTTGAGTAATTTTAATTAAACTATAATCACGGTAAGCTGCGGTAATTGGTAACAGGTTTCTAGCTTCTGCATATAAGAGAAATAACAATTTATATAAAAATGACAAAGTAGCAGCATAAACTTGTTTTGATTCTACTGTTTTTCCCCGTCGCATTGCGTCTGCGACAAAACCTCCTGCTAAGTCAGGAAATATCTGCTCAAATACCAATTTTTTTAATTCGTTTCCTACTTGAGTTGCATAAGTTGTACTTCCTTCTCTGACTCTTTCTAGAAAGTTTTTATTGTAGTTATCTTTCTCAAAAGCTGCACTTCTAAAAAATAACCAGAAATATTTGAACTTTTCTATATCTGCACTTTCTAATAATTCTACCAAATCAATAGGATAAAATTCCGTTGCTGTGGAAGATGCTTGACGATAATATAAACGCCATTCTCTACCATTAGTTAAAATTCCCCAATCAACATTTGTTCCTGTCAGATAACTAGAAATCTGAAAAGATGGATTTTCATTCTTGAAAATATCCCGTTTATCATTCGCAGAAACCTTACTTAACGGACGTTCCCAATATTTAGCTTCGGCTATTACTAATACTCTTTCATAAAAAGCAGTTTCATTATTTTGTAAAGTATAAGCTGTATCGCGTTCCTCTTCATTTGCAAACAAAGCATAATCAGGACGTTCTGCTCTACCTTTACCACGAGTAACAACTTGAGGAATATTCTTAAACCCTAAAATTTCTAACACAGGTTTAATAAACACATCTTCAGTTTGCGCTTCATTGAGAGTAGGTAAAATCGCTTTTTTTGACAAATAGAGTTTATTTAGTTTCTCAAAATCTGAATTAATATCTAATTGCCATTCTAAACATTCTTGCAGACGATATTGTAAATAATGTTGAGAAAATAATGGTTTATTTGGGTTTTTTGTATCTGTCATAATTCCCCCTATAAATAGTAGGGTGTGTTAGGCTTTAGCCGTAACGTACCATTTCATATTATATATGTTTAAGTAATTTATTCACATTTTTTCTGACACATTATAAATATACACTTAGTTAAAAACGGTGCGTTACGCTGCGCTAACGCACCCTACATGATTACAAAGTTTCTAAATCAATTCCTTTTGCTTGTAATTTGGCTAATAATTCCTGATATTGCCCAATAGCTATTTCTTTTCCATGACGTTCTTGTTCAGCACGTTGATATGCCTGTTCAGCACGTTGATATTCTTGTTCAGCAACTTGATTAAGTTCCAAAGATGTGAGAAACTTTCTCCCATCAGGATAATAAATTTCTAAATTATCAGGTGTAATTTGAAAACGTATTCCCAATCTTGGACTTACCCAACCATTAATATCTTCGACAACTGTAAAAGCATCTTCCGCAAGTATAAATCCAGATAATTCTACAGTATCAGGATCATAAATATAATATTCTTCCACACCATAACGTTGATAAAAAAGCGATTTATTAATCATTTTGGGAGTACGATTTCCCGGTGATAAAATTTCAAAAACTACTTGGGGAGGAATATTATTTTCTTTCCATTGTTGATAAGAACCTCTATCTACTTTTGGTCTACCAAACACCACCATAACATCAGGCGCTTGACAAGTTTTAACACTTCCCTCAACAGGATACCAAAGTAAATCTCCAGCAATAAATACATCATCTCGTGATGCAAATAATATTTCTAAATTTTCTTTAATTTTAACAATCCATTGATATTGTTTCGTATTATCTGCCATTGGTTGACCGTCGCTGTCAGGATAGATGATTTCTGGTGCGCTTGCTGGTGCTAATTGCTGTACCATAGTGGATATCTCCAATAGGGATAGATTCCTATACTGCATTAATTATAATTGGTATCTGGTAAAAAAGAATGTCTTGACATTTCAGGGAACGTCTCCACAAAAAAACGGTTATGTAATTTTCTCAAAATATCTAATAATTTTCACTTAATATATAAAATTAAAGTAAAAGACAAATCCAAACAGACTCCATGCGTATTTCTCTAAACTGGTTAAAAGAACTCGTAGAAATCAAACTCACCCCCGAAGAACTGGCGGAAACCTTGACAATGGCAGGGTTTGAAGTAGAAGATATAGAAGATCGTCGCACTTGGGCTGATGGTGTAGTTGTGGGACGAGTGCTAGAACGTCAACCACACCCTAATGCAGATAAATTAAGCGTTTGCACAGTAGATATTGGTGCTGCTGAGACTGTAAATATTGTCTGCGGTGCTGGGAACGTCCGCGCAGATATCTATGTTCCCGTAGCTACCACAGGAACTTATTTACCCAACATTGATTTAAAAATCAAACCCGCGAAACTGCGTGGTGTTCCCTCCAATGGGATGATATGTTCTTTAAAAGAACTCGGTTTACCCACAGATATTGACGGTATTCATATCTTCGCGGCAGAAAATATGCTTGTGGGTAGTGACGTGCGTCCCCTGTTGGGTTTAGAAGATGTAATTTTAGATGTCACCGCTACCGCTAACCGTGCTGACGCGTTATCTATGGTGGGTATTGCGCGGGAAGTAGCAGCTTTAACTGGGGGAAAATTATCAATTCCCCAAATTGCAGAAGTAGAAAATAGCAAAACTGCAAAACACCTCACTCTAAAAATTTCTGAAACCCAAGCCTGTCCCGCTTATATTGGTACTGTTGTCGAACAAATAAAAATTGCCCCTTCTCCTGAATGGTTACAACAGCGGTTACGGGCTGCGGGAGTCAGACCAATTAATAATGTCGTAGATATCACAAACTACGTTTTATTAGAAAGAGGACAACCTCTCCACGCTTTCGACAAAGAGCGTTTACAATCTGTTGGTGGTGGAGAAAATTTAACAATTGGTGTGCGGTTTGCAGAAACGGTCGAAACATTAAAAACCTTAGATGGAAATAACCGCACTTTATCAACCCAAAACTTATTAATTACTGCTGGTAATCAAGCAGTGGCTTTAGCAGGTGTTATGGGTGGTGAAGAAACAGAAGTTCATGAAGGTACACATAGTTTAGTTTTAGAAGCTGCATTATTTGATTCTGTCGCTATTCGGCGTTCTTCTCGCAGTGTGGGGTTAAGAAGTGAGGCTTCTGGCAGATATGAAAGAGGGGTAAATCGCGCAGAATTAGAAATAGCTTGTAATCGCGCTTTATCTTTAATTAGTGAATTAGCAGCCGGGGTAATTGTTCAGCAAGCAATTTCTGATTCTCGTCCTGATGCTTCTACCTGGTCACATTCTATTAGTCTGCGTTTAGATAAAGTTAATGAAGTCCTAGGACCCATTGAATTAGGAGCGGAAACAGGAGAACTACAAGGGTCAGATGTCGAAAAAATTCTCATCGCTTTAGGCTGTGAATTGGTAAAAACTAATGACCGGAATTGGATAGTAAAAGTACCTCCCTATCGTTACCGCGACTTAGAACGGGAAATTGATTTAATTGAAGAAATTGCCCGTTTATATGGTTATGATAAATTCTGTGATACTTTACCAGAAAAATCTGAAGCTGGTTATCTATCTTTCGATCAAGAATTAATTCGTAGGTTACGCAGTTATTTACGGGCTGAAGGCTTGACAGAATTAATTCATTATTCTTTGGTGAAACCAGGAGAAGATAAACAGATTGTTTTAAGTAACCCTTTATTTGCCGAATATTCAGCATTACGAACTGATTTAATTTCTGGTTTAATTGATGCTTTTCAATACAATATAGCCCAGGGAAATGGATCATTAAATGGTTTTGAAATCGGGCGCGTTTTCTGGCGCGAAGAAGATGGTTTAGAAGAAGCAGAAATGCTGGCTGGGATTATCGGTGGTGATATAACTTCCGGTAAATGGTCACGAGGTGGAAAGGAAGAACCGTCAACTTGGTTTGAAGCCAAAGGCATTTTAGAAAGTGTCTTTAAACAACTGAAATTAGTGGTAGAATTTCAACCCGAAAATAGAGATTCCCGCTTACATCCTGGACGCACAGCTTCATTGTGGGTAAAAGGTAAGAGACTAGGGACATTCGGACAAGTTCACCCCCAATTACGTCGAGAGAAAGATTTACCAGAAGCCGTTTATGTGTTTCAATTAGATTTAGATGCCCTGTTGGATGCTTGGGATCATGATGATTTACAAGTTCCTAAATTCAGTTCCTATTCTACCTATCCAGCCAGTGATCGGGATTTGGCATTTTTTGCCCCGATAAAGGTAACAGTTTCTGAACTGGAAAAGGTGATTAATAAAGCTGGAAAGGGGTTATTAAATTCTGTGGAATTGTTTGATGAATATCGCGGTGAAAATGTCCCCACAGGACAACGCAGTTTAGCCTTTCGTTTAGTTTATCGTGCAAGCGATCGCACTCTCACGGAAAATGAAATTGAACCAGTTCATGATCAAGTAAGAACAGCCTTAGTTGAGAAATTTGGTGTTAGTCTCAGAAGTTAATTAATTAATAATTGATAATTAACATTGTTAATTATCAATTAAATTGTGTGTTTATATATTTATACAAATTGCCCAAAAGGCTTTTTAACACGATAATTCATTCTTGATTACCAGTAATGTCGTTTCATGGCTCTTTGAAAATTGCGGCGAAATCTTTTATTAACGAAAAACAAAACAGGCCATAATAAAGTCAACTTGACCTGATTAGACAGAGTTTTATCATAAGTAGTCCAGCCAAACCTGTTCCAAAATTTCCAACCATAACCAATATAAACCATCAAATAAACAGCAATGCCAAAAGTCAATAATTTAATCATAAAACCTCGCGGTAAGTGGGAAACTCAGTCACAAAGCGTGCTGAGAGGGAAACGACACGGGCGGTAATAAAGGCATTGAATCTTAAATTTTAGTCAGGTTTTTTGATTGGAAACTTGAAAAACCAACTCCCATTTCTGGGGCAATGTTAGCTATGCCTGATCGGCACGCTTACGCGAACGACCTGTTCTAAAAGCTTGTTTTGCTTGCAACACTGTAAAGTGTGACCTTAGAACTGTTTAATCACAAGCGACAGAGCAGGGAACTAGCTACGCATTCGGTGGGTGTCGTGACTCAAATAACGGCTACCCTTAGACTATGCTTAGGGTGGTCTGGTCAGTACAGCTTGTTTGATTTCTCTTGCAAGCTCAGTCCCTTTAGGGCTGGGTTACTGACTTTTACACCATTTTTATGACTATAAATTTATTTATCACATTATTTATGATTTTAAATATTTTTTTGTATTTTTACCGTATTTTTACCATATTTTTACCGTATTTTTATAGTATGTACGGATGGTACGGATGGTATTATACTCACCCGCATTTCTCATAAATCCTACAACCCATCTTCCGCACCCTAAACTGTCACACAACGAAAAATGGTCGTTTGGGGATTTGGGATTAGCGAATTATCCTTTAATGTATTCAAAAATCCGAAATTACCGATTGTGACACCGGGGGGTGCGGAATGTGGGCTACAATAGCGTTATTCATAATCCACTATGGTGAATTATACAGTGCGTCAGTTCTAAAAGTATAAAAGTTGACAAAATTATGTATCAGAAGTGTTAGAGGATGTTTTAAAAGTCTCTTATAGTTTCTCAAATATTTTTATATCCCCCTAAATCCCCCCTAGAAGGGGACGCCACACAAGCTATCAAATAACCTCTTAAAATAACAAAACTCAAAATAAAAAATCACCAAGTATGGCAAAATTTTCTTAAAATAGTCAAAAATTCAGATAAAGTTGCTATATTTTATTAACAAATATCAATAACAAATAATTATGACAAAATACATTCTATGGGGAAGCTATTGCGAAGACGTTTTAAGCAAACGTGAACCCTACCGTCAAGCCCATTTAGCTGGATTAGCAAAACAAAAAGAATCTGGAATTTTGATTACCATTGGCCCCACAAAAGATGTAACTCAAGTTTTTGCCATTTACGAAGCCCAAGACGAAAATACCGTTCGTCAATTAGTAGAATCTGATCCCTATTGGCAAAACGGAATTTGGACAGAGTATTTTGTTAAAGAATGGATTCAGGCTTTTTGATCAATCATCATTCTTAAGAATGGCACAGAAGGATTTTTAATCTTTGAAAATTAATTATCCCTTTAGTGCCTTTTGAAAATTGCGACGATAGGATGGATTAGCCAAAAATAAAGCAGGCCATAGCACAGCCAAACCGATCCGATTAAATAAAGTTTGATTAAAATTAGTTCTACTAAATCCAGTTGAAAATTTCCAGACACCACCGATATAAACCACAATTATGCCAAAAATAAGTAAATTCATGATAACTATCAAATTCCTTAATTACTGATCTTGGATTATATTAATTTTGAATTTTGAATTATTTTAACAGATATTTCTTGTGGAAGTTCCTTAAATCTCAATATCTGTATGAGACTAAAGGAAGAAAAATATCATGATCTTAGTCAAGCTTAGGAGGATTTATGCGTGCAGTCTTAATGGCAGGTGGTTCAGGAACGCGATTACGTCCTTTGACTTGCGATTTACCCAAACCAATGGTTCCGATCTTAAATCGTCCAATTGCTGAACACATTATTAATCTCCTCAAAAGACATCAGATTTATGAAGTCATTGCCACATTACATTATTTACCAGATGTCCTCCGTGATTACTTCCAAGATGGTGGTGATTTTGGCATACAAATGACCTATGCGGTTGAAGAAGATCAACCATTGGGAACAGCAGGTTGTGTCAAAAATATCGCTGAATTGTTGGATGAAACTTTTTTAGTTATTAGTGGTGATAGTATCACAGATTTTGATCTGACTGCGGCCATTGAATTTCATAAACAAAAACAATCAAAAGCTACTTTAATTTTAACCCGTGTGCCTAACCCCATTGAATTTGGGGTAGTAATTACAGATAGAGAAGGACGCATTAACCGATTTTTAGAAAAACCTTCCACCAGTGAAATTTTTTCTGATACCGTCAACACTGGTACTTATATTTTAGAACCAGAAGTTTTAGACTATTTACCAGAACATACTGAATGCGACTTTTCTAAAGATTTATTTCCTTTATTACTAGATAAAAATGAGCCAATTTATGGTTATATTGCCGAGGGATATTGGTGTGATGTGGGTCATTTGGATGCATACAGAGAAGCCCAATATGATGCTTTGGATAGGAAAGTCAAGCTAGAGGTGGCTTATCCAGAAATCGCTCCCGGTTTATGGGTAGGACAAAATACTTATATTGATCCTACAGCCAAGATTGAAAGCCCAGCAGTAATTGGTAGCAATTGCCGAATTGGGGCGCGGGTACAAATTGAAGATGGAACGGTGATTGGTGATAATGTGACAATTGGTGCTGATGCTCATTTGAAACGGCCAATTATTTGGAATGGGGCAATTATTGGCGAAGAAGCCCATTTATCAGCTTGCGTAATTGCCCGTGGAACTCGTGTAGATAGACGCGCCCATGTCTTAGAAGCGGCTGTAGTGGGTTCCCTGTCTACAGTAGGAGAAGAGGCGCAAATTAGCCCCGGTGTCAGGGTTTGGCCGAGTAAAAAGATTGAGTCGGGGGCTATTCTCAATATTAATCTGATTTGGGGAAATACTGCCCAACGGAATTTATTTGGACAGCGGGGGGTACAGGGATTAGCCAATATTGACATTACCCCAGAGTTTGCCGTGAAGTTGGGGGCGGCTTATGGTTCAACTTTGAAACCTGGTTCAATGGTGACAGTTTCCCGTGACCAACGCAATGTTTCGCGGATGGTGACACGTTCTTTAATTGCTGGTTTAATGTCTGTAGGTGTGGATGTCCAAAACCTAGATACTACAGCTATTCCCATCGCTCGAACTGTAATCCCCACAATGTCAGTAGCCGGGGGTATTCATGTCCGCGTTCACCCAGAACGCCGCGATTATATCTTAATTGAATTTATGGATGTCAAGGGAATTAATATCTCTAAAGCTCAAGAAAAGAAAATTGAAGGGGCGTATTTTAAAGAAGATATGCGGCGTTCCCAAAGTCATGAAATTGGTGATGTTGTGTATTCTAGCCAATTAATGGATTGTTATGGCAAGGCTTTTGAAAAGTTATTGAATGTGGACACTCTGCGTAATAGTCGAGCAAAAGTGGTGATTGACTATGTTTACGCTGTGTCTGGGGCAGTTTTACCCCAAATGCTGGATAAATTTGGGGCTGATGCGGTGGTATTAAATGCTAGTTTGAATAAAACGGCAATTTCTAACGCTGATAGGGAAGGACTGCTGACGCAATTAGGCCATGTTGTGGAAGCGGTAAATGCTAATTTTGGTGTGCAAGTATCCGCTAATGGGGAACAACTGATTTTAGTTGATGAGTCGGGTTTTTCGATTCGCGGGGAAATGCTGACAGCATTAATGGTTGATATGATGTTAACTGCTAATCCTAGAAGTTCCGTAGTTGTCCCGGTTCATGCTTCTAGTGCGGTGGAGTTAGTCGCTCATCGTCATGATGGTAAGGTAATTCGCACTAAAGCTAATCCAACGGCTTTAATGGAAGCTTGTCAGAAAAATCCCAATGTGGTTTTAGGTGGTAGTGGTGAAACTGGGTTTATTTTTCCCCAACTACATCCAGGTTTTGATTCCATGTTCTGTATTGCCAAGCTAATCGAAATGTTAACCATTCAAGAGCGATCGCTGGCAACCGTGCGATCGGAATTACCCCGTGTTATTCATCGCACCTATACTGTCCGCTGTCCTTGGACTGCTAAGGGAGCGCTCATGCGGTATTTGGTGGAAACTCACCCTGCCCAAAATTTGGAATTAATTGATGGTGTAAAAATCCGTCAACCCTATGATGACAATTGGTTATTGGTTTTACCAGATGCCAGTGAGCCGTTAGTTCATCTCTATGTTAACAGTAGCGATCGGGATTGGGTTGATGAAACTCTCAAAGACTACCGTGCCCGTGTCCAGTATTTTGTGGAACGAGAACAGGAAAATTACCGCTTAGATATGTAATTTTGGGAATCCTTAGAGTTGGGGTTTCCCCACTCTTTCCCACATTTTTTATTGCTTATTTACCAATTACAAGATTACTCGGTAAGCGTAAAGCTCAGTCACAAAGCGTGCTGAGATATAAGCGACACGGGCGAAAATATTTAGCCTAACTCGTTGACTAGTAACAGTAGGTGTGATATACTTTTGAAAGTTTCATAATTTAAGTATAACTAAACAACGTAAAAACTTAACTAATTTGGTTGAGTGCGTAGTCATACCTAACAGTATTGCAGTTTAGGAAAGCTAAATTTGGTGAAAAATGAAATACAAAAATCGAGTACGGTAGGGATACGGTCATTAACGCTTTAGGAGAATCGACCTCTGTTTTTGTTGGAGTAATCCAGCAATTGTAAGTTGGCTCATTGATTAAAGAATCTCAGTGTCTAAAGACAGTGAGAGTGTCAACTATTCAATCTTCAAGTTAACAGGTAAGCGGGTATAAATCCCTTGAGGATCATTCATTGTTTGTAAAGTCTTGATTTCCTGTTGAAATTTTCCTAACTCATTTATGAAGGGATTATTGGCTTTAGTTTGAGTTGTTTCTATTCCTAACTTTGTTTTTGTTTCATCTAATTTTTTGCCAAATAAGCGTTCTGCAAAGCTACTCATTTGGGGATATTCTTGTAACTCCCAATTAGTACCCAATTTTGCTTGTTTAGCTGCATATTCAATAGCTACATTTAAACCACCAATTTCATCAACTAAACCAATTTGTTTGGCTGCTGTTCCTGACCAAACTCGTCCTTGGGCAATTTCTGCTACTTTTGCAGTTGGTAATTTACGTCCCAGGGATACTTTTTGCAAAAATAAATTATAAATGTTGTTAACACTGCGTTGATACAATGCTAATTCTTGGGGTGATTTAGGACGGGAAATAGTTTGTTGATCTGCATATTGGGCTGTTTTCACAGTATCCCAAGTTATACCATTATTATTGCCCAATTTTTGACCATTAAATAATACGCCAAAGACACCAATAGAACCTGTAATGGTATTAGGTTGGGCAAAAATACGGGTGGAATCACTAGCAATCCAATAACCACCAGAAGCAGCTACATCTCCCATGGAGACGATGACAGGTTTAACTTGACGAGTTAATTTGATTTCTCGCTGCATGATTTCGGCTGCGGTTGCACTACCACCAGGGCTATTAATTCTTAAAACTACAGCTTTGATTTGATCATTTTGCCTGATTTTTGAGAATATTTTGGCAAAGTTATCACCTCCGACTTGACCGTTATCACCGCTACCATTGACTATTTCTCCTTCTGCATAAACAATGGCAATTTTATGATCTGAATTTAAGGATTTTTCAGGAACTTCTGCATAATCACCCAGACTTATTTTTGTGAATGTTTTATCTTTTTCATTCTTACCAGTTAATTTTTTTAAATCAGTAAATACTTGATCTTGGTAAGCAATCGTATCTACTAAACCATTAGATTTAGCTGCTGTGGCTTCTAAAATTGGTTGACTATTAGCGATCGCTTGTAACTTCTGTGGTAATATCTTTCGGCTTGTACCCACAGATGTCCGCCATTCTCCCCAAACATCATCTAATAATTTCTGTGTTTGTTCCCGGTTCTCTGGACTGAGTTTATCAAGAATTAAGGGTTCTACTGCTCCCTTAAATTTACCCACCCGCACAATCTGCACACCAACACCGTATTTTTGAAATGCTCCTGCTAAGAACATGGGTTGTGAACTTAAACCATTCACTTCCATTGCTCCCATAGGATTAACCACGATTTGATTCGCTACGGAACTTAAATAATATTCCCGTTCACTCCAATCTGTACTATAGGCAATAATTTTCTTGCCAGTTTTGCGGAATTTTTCCAGTGCTTGGCGAATTTCTTTCAAAGAAGCATAACCAACCGCACTATTAGCATTAGTTCCATCTAGATAAATAGCCACAATGCGTTGATCATAGCCTGCATTTTCTATGGTTTTTACAACTTTACGGAGTGTAATACTATTTTCCTCAACACCGCTAAAAGTTTTTTGCAATAATTGACCAGAATCAGGTTCACTATCGGTGATTTTCATAGACAAATCAAAAACTAACACTGACTTATCTTTAACTGTTGGGGCTGAACTTTGGGAACTAGCCACTCCAATCAATATTAATAAGAAACCCAGTGTACTGACTCCAGAAAAAATAGTCAGTCCCATTAAACTGCCAACTAGACTTGCTAAGGTTTGTTTAATAAAATTGTTCATTGGTTATTAGTTAGTAGGGGCGCAGGGCCTGCGCCCAGTTATTAGTTATTAGCACAAAACCAAATTCAAGTAGCTTGATCTTAATTAAATCCGCTGTAAACTCTGAGAATGCTTTAAATCATACAAGCTATTGTTGTCCGTACAAAATAATACGGTGGTGATTTCGGCGATTAAGACCTCTGTTAATTCTACTACAGCCGCTTCTGATACTGCTGCTGCCTTGAGGAAAGGCATTGCTAAACCAGCAATATCTGCCCCTAGAGCGATCGCTTTGGCTACATCTAAACCATGACGTAAACCTCCAGAAGCAATTAACGAAATATTGGGATCATGCGCCCGAATACTAGTAATACAATCTGCTGTAGGTATACCCCAATCCCCAAATGTTTGCCCTAACCGCCGCTGTAAGGAAGTTTCTGCCCGTTCACCTTCAACCAAAGCCCAAGACGTACCACCTGCACCAGCGACATCAATGGCTTGAACGCCAGCGGCTATGAGTTTTTCTGCCATTGTCCCGGAAATCCCATTACCTACTTCTTTGGCAATTATGGGAACTGGCAACTTAATACATAAATCATGAATCTTGTCAAGTAAACCCAGAAAATTAGTATCACCCCTGGGTTGAATAAATTCCTGCAAAGGATTAATGTGTAAAATCAAAGCATCAGCTTCGACAATATCAATAATTCGTAAACATTCATCAATGCCATATTGATAATTAAGCTGTACCGCGCCTAAGTTAGCAAAGAGGAGAACATCAGGCGCGTATTTGCGAACGGCGAAAGTATCCGCAACTTGAGGTTTTTCCACCGCTACTCGTACAGATCCTACACCCATTGCTAATTTGTATTTTTGGGCGACTTCAGCCAGACGACGATTAATAATTCCCGCTTGTTCTGTGCCTCCAGTCATGGAGGAAATTAATAACGGTGCATTTAGATGTTTTCCCAGAAAAGTCGTACTCACATCAATATCTTTACCATCAAGTTCTGGTAAACAAACATGAGTAAAGCGATATTTTTCTAGGCCAGTAGTGATTTCTGGAGATTGGACATTATCTTCTAAACAGATCCGGATGTGATCTGCTTTGCGATTTTGGGTTTGGGCTGGGGTGTTAATAGGAGGGTTCACGGTTTAATATAAAATTATATTAATATCTATTGTTGCAAATATTGTTCATATCCAAGCTGATCTAGTTTTATTTGCTTTTCCATGACCATATCACATAGACTTTGCCGATAAGCTTGAACTTTTTGGAGTAATTCCGGTTGGTGAGTGGCGAGAATTTGCACAGCCAAAAGTCCAGCATTTTTAGCATTACCAATGGCTACAGTAGCGACGGGTATTCCTGCTGGCATTTGCACGATAGAATATAAAGAATCCACACCTTGTAAATTCCGAGTAGCGACAGGAACACCAATTACAGGTAAAGGAGTTAAAGATGCTACCATACCGGGGAGATGAGCCGCACCACCAGCACCAGCAATAATTACTTTAATCCCGCGTTGATGTGCAGTTTTTGCATATTCAACCATCCGTTCTGGGGTACGATGGGCAGAGACAATGGCAACTTCACAGACAATACCAAATTCTTCGCAAATAGCGATCGCATCCTTCATGGTAGGCAAATCGGAATCGCTACCCATAATAATACCAACTTCGAGACTCATAGAATTTTAGATTTTAGATTTTAGATTTTAGATTTTGGATTAACTCATGACCAATGACCAATGACCAATGACCAATGACCAATGACCAATGACCAATGACCAATGACCAATGACCAATGACTAAAATAACACCCATGCTGGCAAATGTAGATATTATCAACGCAAAAGTACCCGGTTATCAAGATTTACAGAGAATCTTAGTTAACCAAGAAGGCATAATTGAGCAAATTATGCCTATGAATACAGCATGGGGAAAATTTGTACCACAGGAGTTACAAGTTTTAGATGTGGCTGGAGACTGGATTTCTTTAGGTGGTGTAGATTTACAAATCAATGGTGGACTGGGGTTGGCATTTCCTGAATTAACAGCAGAAAATTCCTATATGTTGCCAAAAATATCCTCATTTCTCTGGGAAGCAGGAGTTGATGGTTATTTACCAACCTTGGTGACAACCTCTATCGAAAATATTCAGCGATCGCTTGCTATACTAGCTAATCATACCCCCAATCCTGACACATCAGCCCAAATCCTGGGAGTTCATCTCGAAGGGCCATTCTTAAACTACTACAAACGCGGCGCACATCCAGCCGAATATTTGCTACCTCTCACCCTTGATCAAGTTAAACGGGTACTAAGTGACTATGCTCATCTAGTCAAAGTCATGACCCTAGCACCAGAATTAGATAGCACAGGTAAAGTGATCCCTTATTTGCGTTCCTTGGGAATTACTGTCAGCTTAGGACATTCTCAAGCCACCGCAGCCGAAGCCCAACAAGCCTTTGCTCAAGGGGCGACAATGATCACCCACGCCTTTAACGCTATGCCACCCTTACACCACCGCGAGCCAGGGTTATTAGGTGCAGCCATGAACGATCCTCATGTCTTCTGTGCTTTTATTGCCGATGGTCAGCACGTTGATCCGATGATATTAAAAATTCTTCTGCGTGCCAGTGAAGGGTTATTTGTTGTTAGTGATGCCCTTGCACCTTTAGGACTACCTGATGGGATTTATCCTTGGGATAACCGACAAATTGAAGTAATCAATGGTACAGCCAGATTACAAGATGGGACTTTAACGGGAACCACCCTACCCTTATTAGTGGGAGTGCAAAATCTGGTGAAGTGGGGGATTTGTGATGTAGAAACCGCCATTAGCCTAGCTACAGACGCACCCAGAAAAGCTATTAATTTACCAGTATTTGCCGCTAATCAACCAGCCCATTTATTGCGCTGGAAATGGGATGAAGTTAGCAAAGAACTCACTTGGAAACGATTATAAAAAAAAATTTAGAACAACTAAAAAAGTTGAGAAATATGTGCTGCATTAAGACGCGGTATACTGTATCTGTTTGAATTTTTAACTCAATTACTCATGACTCAAAAATTAGACTTTATCAGGGTTTCTCCACCCACAGGACAAGCACCAGAAGCTTTAATTGTCACTTTACATGGTTGGGGTGCAAATGCCCAGGATGTGGCATCTTTAATACCTCATGTCAATTTACCTGAGTACGAATTTCTGCTGCCAAATGCCCCTTATCCTTATCCTCATGGTGATACAGGTAGGGCATGGTATGACCTGCGAACAGAAAATATGTATAATGGACTAACAGAAAGTAAACAACTACTCATAGATTGGTTGCAATCTTTAGAAAGTAATACAGGTGTGCCGTTATCACGCACGATTTTGAGCGGATTTTCTCAAGGTGGAGCGATGACTTTAGATGTAGGATTAAGCTTACCCTTAGCTGGTTTAGTTGTGATGAGTGGCTATTTACATCCTGCTGTGGCAACGCTGAATCAAGGCAACTTTCCGCCTACATTAATTATGCACGGTACAGAGGATGAAGTTGTTCCTCTGCAAGCGGCGATTAAGTCGAGAGACGTGGCAAAATCTCTAGGAGTAGCAGTGGAATATCATGAATTTGCCATGGGACATGAAATTAATTTACAAATGTTAGAAGTGCTACGAACTTTTATTATCAACACAATTGGTTAGGTGAAGTTACAAAAAATTTACAAAATCCGGTAAAATTCAGAAGAATTTTTACAAATTTAATGCTCATTAATGAGTAAGATAGAACAGGTGGAAGCAACTCCACCCTAAGCTGAATGTAAGCGCTGCAAAAGGGAGGGGTAAGGCCTTATGAAAACTCTAAGCATTTCCAAAATAGAAATTTCTGCTATGACGGCGACAGAGGTAAAGGATTTGGCTACACGTCTGGAATTAGATAATTATAGTAATGCTTTTGAGGGTTTGAATGATTGGCATCTACTGCGGGCAATTGCTTTTCAGCGTCCAGAGCTAGTTGAAGCCTATATTCACCTCTTAGATTTAGAGGCTTACGACGAAGCCTAACAATTTTAGGCAAAAATTCAGGAGTCGCTCAGGGTTTAGCAATGCTAAATCCTGATTTGTTACGTCTAATTTAATTTAGATGCGTTTGGCTTCAATAGCCAATTTAATAAAACTTTCACAACTAAGTGAGATTACTGTTCATACGTAGTTGACAATTCTATTCAATCAACGCCTAGATAATTTGTTTGTTATTATGATTTAATGATATCTAATTCTGCCCAAGTAAATCTTAGGATCGGTTGTCACAATGGAAATAAATAAACTCAATAACCAACAGATGGAATTGCTAGATCAAGAAGATGATTTAGATGATGATTTTAATTTTCAACAAGAAGATGACGATGAAAATTTAGAACCCTTTGATTCGACAAAAATTAGAGTAAAAACTAGACTCATGACAATGGATCTATTACTGAAAAGAATTAAACATGATGAAATTGATTTAGCACCTGATTTTCAGCGTCATGCTGGTATTTGGACATCTAAAAATAAAAGTCGCTTAATTGAATCTCTTTTAATTAAAATTCCACTTCCTGCATTTTATATAGATGCTACTAATGATGATAGATGGTTAGTAATAGACGGTTTACAAAGAATTAGTACATTTAAAAAATTTATTCTTGATGATGAACTCAGATTAACTGAATTGCAATTTCTCAAAGATTTAGAAAACAAGAAATATAATGATTTACCTCGTTCTTATCAAAGAAGAATAGAAGAAACAGAGTTAACAGTCTGTTTAATCGAACCAGGAACTCCTTCTAAGCTTAAATATAATATTTTTCAAAGAATTAATACTGGTGGATTACCTCTTAATAACCAAGAATTACGCCAAGCAATGAATCCAGGGAAATCATTAGAAGTTTTGAAAATATTTGTTGAATTATCAGACTTTAAAAAAGTAATAAATCTAAGCGTAAAGAAAAAACAAAGGAGAGATGATCATGAATTTGTGATAGGTTTTATTGCTTTTGCATTAACACATTATGAGAACTATCCAGTAGATGAAGGGCGCAATTATTTTTTAAATGAAGCAATGGAAAAATTAAATAAACTAGATGATTATTTAATAGAAGAGCTAAAAAATAAGTTTATGATATCAATGGAAGCAGCTTATAATATTTTTGGAAATACTGCTTTTCGTAAATCCTCAAGCTCTCCTGTAAATAAAGCCCTTTTTGAAGCATGGTCTGTTATTTTAAGTCAATTAAATTATCAAGAAATTGAAAAATTAATAATTAATAAAGAAATATTGAAGGAAAAATTTATTCAAAAAATGCAAGAAGATAGTGATTTTAACAAATCTATATCTCAAGCAGCTAATAAAGTTAAATATAGGTTTGAACAAACTAATCAAATAGTTCAAGAGGTTTTATCATGTTAAGTTCTTTGACTTTAAAAAATTTTAAACCATTTGAAAATCAGTCTTTTTATTTAAAACCATTAACATTACTTGCTGGACTAAATAGCACTGGTAAATCTTCCTTACTTCAATCTCTATTACTACTACGTCAATCCTCTCAGCAGAATTTATTAGATAATGTAGGTTTAGCACTAAATGGTGATTTAGTCTCTATAGGCACAGCCAAAGATGCTCTGTTTAAGAGAGCAAAAGAAGATTCAATCACTTTGGAAATTGTCATGAATAATAAGATTAAAGGTACTTGGGTTTTCGATTATGATCGTCAATCAGATGTAATGCAAATATCTTCATTATCAAATGCTGATGTAGAAATTTATAATTCAAGTCTTTTTACAGATAAATTTCATTACTTAAAAGCAGAAAGAATAGCACCTAGAAATTATTTCCAAATATCTGATTTTCAAGTCAAACAACATCAACAGATTGGAAGTCAAGGTGAATTTACTGCTCATTTTTTATCTATAAATGAATTTACAAAAATTCCACATAATCAACTATCACATGAATTAATAAAGTCTGATAATTTAAGAAATCAAGTTGAAGCTTGGCTTGGAGAAATCAGTCCTGGAACAAGAGTTGATATAGAATTGCATTCAGCAATGGATTTAGTTAATTTACAATATTCTTATGAAGATAATAATTCCTATCGTTCAACTAATGTAGGTTTTGGAATTACCTATACTTTACCGATTATTGTAGCTATATTATCTGCTACTTCAGATACATTGATTTTGTTAGAAAATCCAGAAGCTCATCTTCATCCTAGAGGACAATCTAAGATGGGAGAATTAATTGCTTTGGCAGCAAGTTGTGGTATTCAAATAATCTTAGAAACTCATAGTGATCATGTTCTCAATGGTATTCGTAAAGCAGTACGTCATAAGAAACTTGATGCTGAGAAAGTGCAAATTAACTATTTTGAAAGGTATTTAAAAAAAGGACAACCAACCACAGAAATTATTACTCCCAGAATTTATCAAAGCGGGGGAATTGATAAATGGCCTGATGGCTTTTTTGATCAAGCTGAAAAAGATTTAATGGATTTACTATAAACGAGGTTCTACCATCAATGCACTTTTTAATTAATGAGCTTTCTTTTATTGGACAAGCTATAAATAAATACGAAGCAGATGAATTAATGAATAATATTCTTGAAATTATTTATGAGATAAAGGATATTGCAAATGATGATCCAATCCTAACTCATAGTAGTTTTACTTATCAAAAACTATGTTTAAATTTAACAGTACGCGAATGGCTTTTTAGCCAAATTAAAGGGCAAAAACTAAAAGAAAAAACAAAAGTACAGACAGAAGAAGAAACAAAGGCACAAACACAACTAGAATTTTTACTTCAGGTTTTAAGCAAAGGACCTTTTATAGATATAGATTTAAAATATTTAATAGATGATTGTCAATGTTTTTATCAACAAAAAGATGTTTCATCAAGTTCATTAACTGGTGCTGGTAAACTAGAAGGAACATTAATTAGTTTACAAAATAATCCTGATTTTATTCAAGACAATATTGAAGTTGAATTTCAAGAGTGTACAAGTTCTCTAGAAAATAGAAGCATAAAAAATTTAACTGAAATAAAACACGCTAAAAAAATATGTCCTGGTTATAAATTTCATGATAAACATCATCCTAAATATCCTTGGGAAAAGGCTACTCCTATGGATTTAAGCCATGAAAAAGCTCAAAAAGTCTTAAGTAGTTCTGTTGAAGATACGTCTATAAAAGATAGCAATGGAAATAGTACAAAACGTTATGGATTTAACAAGGAAACAGATAAGTTTTATATATTTCGTTCAGAGGATACTTTTGATGAACAAGGTTATCCAACCTATCATGGATTTCCAATTGCTGAAAATCAAGTTCCTCCTAAAATATTAATTAAAATCAAGAGTTAATGCCATTATCTATAAATCCTCAATCTCAACGGGTTATTATTTGTATAGGCGGTGGTATAGCCGCCTATAAGGTCTGTGAATTGGTGTCTACACTATTCAAAGCTGGGCTAGAAGTGCGGGTTATTCTCACTAAATCTGCCCAAGAATTTATCACTCCTTTAACTTTAGCAACTTTATCTCGTCATCAAGCTTATACTGATGATAATTTTTGGCAACCAATTTATTCTCGTCCTTTACATATTGAATTGGGTGAATGGGCTGATTTAATTGTCATTGCCCCTTTAACTGCTAATACTTTGGCTAAGTTAAGTTATGGTATGGCGGATAACTTGCTGACAAATACCGTTCTCGCTTCTACCTGTCCGGTGGTGTTAGCACCAGCCATGAATACGGATATGTGGGAACAGGTGGCAGTGCAAAGAAATTGGCGGCAGTTATTGACAGATAATAGATTTCATGGTATGGAAACTGGTTCGGGGTTATTAGCGTGCGATCGCATTGGAACTGGTAGAATGGCAGAACCCGCCGAAATATTTGTTTATATTCAATCTTTATTACACACCCAAGGGAAACGAGATTTAATTGGGAAACAGGTTTTAATCAGTGCTGGAGGAACGCGAGAATATTTAGATCCGGTACGCTTTATTGGCAATCCCTCCACTGGTAAAATGGGTTTAGCATTGGCACAGGCTGCACTGCATCGGGGTGCAAAGGTAATATTAGTCCATTGTTCTGGGAGTTGGGATGTACCTTTGGGAGTAGAAGCAATTACGGTTGTGAGTGCGGACCAAATGCAGCAGGTTATGTTAGAGCATTTAGCTAATGCAGATATAATTATCATGTCAGCCGCAGTTGCAGACGTAAAGCCTAAAGATTATAGTAGCGAAAAATTGCCCAAGCGATCGCTTCCAGAAAGTTTACCCCTTGCAGCAGTACCGGATATTGTGGCTGAAATCGGAAATCGCAAACAACCCCATCAATATTTAATTGGTTTTGCAGCACAAACCGGGGATATTATTACTCCCGCGAAAGAGAAATTGCAAAGGAAGAAATTAGATGCAATTGTCGCTAACCCTATTGATAAAGTTGATAGTGGTTTTGGTAGTGATAATAATCAAGCGGTGTTTTTAGATAGGTTAGGAAGAGAGTTAGAAATTCCGGCTTGTTCTAAGTTGGAAATGGCGCATTATTTGTTTGATTTTGTTAAGCAAAACCCACTTGCATGGGTTTGAAATACTTAATTGTCAATTTCTTCTGGAATTTACCATAAATTACTCTGTCTATGATAGGATATAAAAGATGATTTTATACCGTAGAAATCTATAAATATAAAAATATGAATCAAACTACAAATAATAGTCAAAATGAATTGCTTTCAGAAGCAGAAACAAACATACCAAAAGATTTACCAGAACTAGAAAGATATTTACAAAATTATTCTCATGATGATCAGGCTATTAAAACTATTCAACAATTTTCTAAAAATCTGAAGAAGACAGAAGCTCGTCAAGATGTATTTAATCAGGCACTTATTCGTGAGCCAATTTATTATCAGGATGTTGTTAAAAAGGGTTTAGCAGATCCAGAAAAAGACTCCTTTACACTTTTACAAGGTGACATTGTTAGCACAAATGCAGCTTACTTTCTAGGAGATCGTTTAGAAAATACGAAGTTTGCAATAGCTACTTCTACTTGCGATCTTGTAAAAAATCGGCGACAATACGCAGCATTATTGCGAGTTCAATCAATTAGTAGTAAAGATCCCAAAGCCAAAGAAGTGCTTTCGCAATTGTTACAATTTAAATCCACACAGAGGATGTATCTTCCACCTTTTGCCGATGATTCATCTGATATAGTTGGAAATGCTCTATTATTTGATGGAATAGTACAAATAAAATTAGATGATTTGCTATTAGCGCAACGACACGCAAGTTTAAGTCTAGTAGGATGGCGTATTTTTGGCTCAATGGTTCGCTCAATTCTAGTTCGTGCTGGTGAAGACGAAGTAAAAATGCGGTCATTTATATAGTAATAATATTAGGGTCATTGATAACGACCCTAATATCTATCAATGAGAATTGTACTCATGAGTAAACCTCTAATAATTAAGAGGTCTTTTAATTGTATTAGGATCGAGATTTACTTCATCATCCTCATCTATATCTATACCATCTTCTGGCATTAAAGGCTCGAAACTACTACGAGTGGGAAGTTCGGGTAAACCTCCTAACATGGCAATTGCTTCTATTAATAAATCAATACTCTCAACATCACGATGTTTTTGCACAACACGCACAGAGCTAGATATTACACGCAGCCCTCCGCGCAAACGATCAACATCACGAGCTAAACCTAATAAACGTTGAAAATCCTGTTCTTCAAGAATGCGGTATTGGCCAGTTTTAGTATTTAAAGTAGCAACTGTCCCACTTTTTACAGATTCAAGAGCTTTTCCACCTTCTGTGCGAAATTTTTCAAAGGATGACCAATTTGGACCATTTTGCAAATTAAGTGATTTTTCTACTGTAATTGCCATAGCTATATTTTCCACCCACTGTCCTTTCGTGTTCTTAGGATTCTAGCTTATTTTCTTTGGAAATACATTGGTATTTCGTTGTGTAACTGTGGATAACAAATAAACACTATACTTGCGTAGGCAAATTACACGCTATTTTTTTAAGCGCGATTTTTCCTTTTTATTAGAATTTTAGCACCGTGAAATTACGCAACTTTCAAAAACTTGCCTAAAACTTGCGGTTTGGGAAGCGGTTCACCTTCTGCTAAACATGACTCAATCAGCATTTCTAACACTTCCTGACCATTTTTTAAAGCTTCTTCGTAAGTTTCTCCATGAGTACAAGGCTGCATTACATTATTAAAATCAGGCAATAAAACTACATAACATTTATCTTCTTCAGACCATTGAATAATTATTGTATATTTCATTGTTTTGGTTTCTCCTGTTCATCTGCTTCGATCTTCTTTAGCTCTGCCAGTGCTAGTGAATTTATCTATTATTTTCGAGAGATAGAAAAATTTTGTACATCTTTCAAAATCAATTGTTCATTTGTTTCAATTAATCTACCATTGCATATTATTGGAAGCTGATCTAAATTTGCTTCAAATGCGATGAGATACTCTTGACGATTAACTTCAATAATCACCTCTTTTTCTTTATTTTCTATCATAGTTATAACGATAACTTTTGCTTTTTCATTTCCACCAAACCATTCAAATTTAATAACTAACCCTGTAATTGTTGACCGGACTAGGGTTTGTGGAGAAGATAAAGACAATACAATCGTATCCTGTTGAATATTTTTTCTCTTTTTACCCCAAGTAGCTTGACGAGAATTCAGTTTATTCTGAACTTCTGTAATCACAGGTAAAATTTGTTTATTTAATTTTATCTCTAAAGGAAAATTAGATGTATGTTCTATTCTTTTTGTAGAAGTTAAATTAAAACTCAAGTTGGGTTCACTAGCAGTATTTATCATATCTGATAGCGCAGCACATAAATTAGCACTCACTCCTTCTTCTATTGCTTTATCTAAAATATCTTCTCGTTCAGAAAGGTTTTGCTCAGGAGCTAAACTAATAATATTTAAAGCTTGAAATAGAGTTTTAGTAACTTTTCTTTCAAAGCAATCTTCCGATTGATAATTGTCTACCTGTAATGGAGAAATAATAGTTAAAACATAGCTGCCTTCCTTCGTATGGCCTAGACGTAATTTTTGCATATAGTCAGTTACTTCACTAAATGAACCTTTAAAATAAGGTCTAGGTTCTACAGCGGACGAAGCAGCAGACCGCATTAGCTTTTGTGCTGATGCAAATAATTGAATTCCTTGAGATATAGGAATACTACCATTGATAATTTCTGCATGATTAACTGAAATTTGGATAATTTCTGCTAACTGATTTTTCAGATTATTTATTATTTCTAACTGAGAACGATGCTCTACAATTTCCAGATTCTGTAAAACTTCGCTCATTCGAGTAGGAAAATCACGAAAATCAGAATTTAGAGGTAATAGGATTTCAACAATTTCTCCTTCATATACTTCTAATGTCCAAATTGATGCAATATCATTTATTTGGCTTTGCTGTTGCCAACCTTGAGTTTTTAAATAGCCAGCAACTTCTAAAGGATTTATAGATTTAAGAATATCAATATCTCGGATAGTTGTTCTCATGGAGCACCCCCATTTGAGATTATTTGCATCAAATTTTCTAGAGCTTCTACATTGAATATTTTATCTGTTGATAAAGACACTGATTTATTTTTTGACCAGTAGGTAATTCCTGTTCTCCTCGTAGTGATGTCCAGTAAGCACAATGTTTCATAAGACCTCGCGGTATGCGGGAAACTCAGTGTCTTTAGACCTGAGAGGGAAGCGACACGGGCGGTTTTAACCG
>JAKOGY010000475.1 GCA_028658405.1 Dolichospermum sp. ST_sed8
GACCGAGTCAGGAGGAAGAAGGAAGAAGAAGGAAGAAAAATATTACCTATTACCCATTACCCATTACCCATTACCCATTACCTATTACCCATTACCTATTACCTATTACCCATTACCTATTACCCATTACCCATTACCCATTACCCATTACCCATTACCTATTACCCATTACCAAAATTGATATATCCTATAGTCTCCACAATGCTCCATTTTCTTTTTACCCAGATTAATTCTCAAAATATTACCACCTACGACGATGATTCGATTGCAAAAATTTAAACAACTGGTTTGTTGGGCTTTATTAGGGTTATTTACTAGTTGGCTTGTTAGTTGCAGCACAGGTAATGTGAATAATAATTCCAAACCTGCCAATTCTGGCATTGCCACCATTGAGTTTTGGACAATGCAACTCCAACCGCAATTTACCAACTACTTCCAAAGTCTAATTACGACCTTTGAATCACAAAACCCAAGTATCAAAGTTAAATGGGTAGATGTTCCTTGGTCTGCAATGGAGAACAAAATTTTAACAGCAGTCTCAGCAAAAACGCCACCAGATGTTGTTAACCTTAATCCAGACTTTGCTTCCCAATTAGCAGGAAAAAATGCTTGGTTAGATTTAGATGCCAAAATTCCTAATCAAGTCCGTTCCACCTATTTGCCAAATATTTGGCAAGCAAGTAGCCTCAATGGTAAGAGTTTTGGGATTCCTTGGTATTTAACCACGAGACTAACTATTTATAACACCGATTTGTTAAAACAAGCGGGTATTGCAAAACCTCCTGCCACTTACGCAGAATTAGGGAAAATCGCACAACAAATTAAAGATAAAACTGGTAAGTATGCTTTCTTCGCTACCTTTGTTCCCCAAGACTCTGGCGAAGTGCTGGAATCCTTGGTACAAATGGGTGTCACCCTAGTTAATGCTGAAGGTAAGGCTGGGTTTAATACCCCTCAAGGAAAAGCCGCTTTTCAATATTGGGTAGATTTGTATAAAAAAGGTTTATTGCCAAAAGAATCTTTAACCCAAGGTCATCGTCATGCGATAGATTTATACCAATCGGGAGAAACAGCTTTTTTAGCTTCTGGTCCTGAATTTCTCAAAACCATTGCTAATAATGCCCCCAAGATTGCCCTAGCTTCCGCAATTGCCCCACAAATTACAGGTGATACAGGCAAGAAAAATGTCGCCGTCATGAATCTCGTGATTCCTCGTGATAGTAAATATCCTGTTGAAGCTGTTAAATTCGCTTTATTTGTTACTAATGATGAAAACCAATTAGCTTTTGCTAAAGCTGCTAATGTCTTACCTTCTACAATTAAGGCATTGTCTAATCCTTACTTTAAGGAGGTTCCCGCTAATGCTACTACAGCGGAAAAGGGGCGGGTAATTAGTGCTGCACAATTACAACAAGCTGAAGTATTAACCCCTAAACTTAAAGATTTTAAAGTTTTGCAAAAGGCAATTTACGAAAATTTACAAGCAGCAATGTTAGGACAAAAAACGGTAGATAAAGCTGTGGAAGATGCCGCCCAACAGTGGGATAATCGGTAATTGGTAATTGGTAATTGGTAATTGGTAATTGGTAATTGGTAATTGGTAATT
>JAKOGY010000476.1 GCA_028658405.1 Dolichospermum sp. ST_sed8
AAAAATTATCCTTTAATGTATTCAAAAATCCGAAATTACCGATTGTGACACCGGGGGGTGCGGAATGTGGGTTATATGCCATCTTTGATCTAGTGGCTAAAAATACAGCGACACAATTAACAAGCCCTTAACTTTGGAAATTTGTGACAGTGTTTATATATCAGCCGTCTAGTTGGTGAATTTTCAGGAATAAATCCCCAAAGATTTTCATCTCTAACACTGGCATTAAATACTGTATTTGCGTATGAGTTAAGGTGCAATACCAATTTCACCCAAAAGTATGAAAGCTAACATCGCCAATCTGCCTAATTCTACATCTGCTTTTGATAGCTATATTTCTCTTGAAGAATTATCTGTTCCCACCAGCGATACATTGGTGCAACTTTTATCCCACGAGATGCAATCTCAAGTCAAAGCTACATCTGTCGGTGTGCAAGATGTCGTCGGACGCATAGCCAAAGAAGTAGAACGGATATGTGATAAAAGCTCCCGCATTCAAAATTCAGGACAAGTTCAGTCTTGGCAAATTACTTTAGGAAGACATCGTTTACAAAAGTGCCTGCGTTACTACCAACTTGGTTCTAAACAAGGACGTGTAGAATTACACAGCAGTTTGGGGGCAATTGTTTATCGTCATGTAACTATGGCCGGCTCAGATTTAGGGTTTGAGGCTCGTTACAATCTCATTGAAGATTTTTTACAAGCTTTTTATATTGAAGCCATTAAAGCTTTTCGTCGAGAAACCGAATTACCTGAAAATTATACCCCTCGGACTCAGTTACAAGTAGCTGAGTATATGGCTTTTACAGAACAGTATGCCAAACGCCGGATTAATTTACCTGGTGGTGCTAATCAACAGTTAATTGTTTTACGCGCTCAAGGTTTTGCCCGTCGTCAACCGCAAGAAACTACTGTAGATATTGAAATGGCAGTGGATTCTGCGAAAACAGAAGAAGCGGAATCTTATCAACGCAATGTAGCGGTACAGCAAATTCGCTCACAAATGATTGCTAAACCTGGTTTTGATCCTTCTGAGGAGTCAGAACGCAATCGAGTGATTACCGAATTGATGAAATATCTGGAGTCTCAAGGACAATCTGACTGTATGAATTACTTGACTCTCAAACTTCAGGATCTTTCTGCCCCAGAAATTGACCAAATTCTCGGTTTAACCAGTCGTCAACGCGATTATTTACAACAAAGATTTAAATATCATGTTGAGAAGTTTGCCAAACAGCACCAATGGCAATTAGTTCATCAATGGTTAGGTGCTGGTTTAGAACACAAATTAGGTTTAACTTCCCTGCAATGGGATATTTTTTGGAATAAACTTACACCACAGCAACAGCAAATTTTTGAATTGAAAACCGCTTGTCAAAGTGATGTACTTATTTCTAAAGCCGTTCAATGTACTCCTAAACAACTGCAAAAGCGCTGGACGCAAATGTTAGAATTAGCATGGTCTATTCGTAACGGTCATGCTGAATCTAAGAATAATTAAAGTTAAGGTAATCCTTAAATCCCATCTTCCGCACCCTAAACTGTCACACAACGAAAAATGGTCGTTTGGGGATTTGGGATTAGCGATCGCTACCT
>JAKOGY010000477.1 GCA_028658405.1 Dolichospermum sp. ST_sed8
CCGCAGATCCAGGACGTTTGCGGATAACTTATCTTGATGGGTGCATCGAATTTATGACACTTGGTGAACAACACGAAACTATTAGAAGTGTAATTGCTATATTCTTAGCATTATACTTTTTTGAAAAAGGTATAAACTTTATTCCAATAGGTAGTGCTACTCGTCGCGCAAAAGAAAAAAGTGCTTCATTTGAACCCGATGAATCTTATTACATCGGAGAAAAAAAGGA
Organism: Dolichospermum sp. ST_sed8; assembly: GCA_028658405.1. Lineage (GTDB taxonomy): Bacteria > Cyanobacteriota > Cyanobacteriia > Cyanobacteriales > Nostocaceae > Dolichospermum. Next base: position 230 of record JAKOGY010000477.1, read on the forward strand.
AAATCCAGATTTAGCAATTGAAGTTAATATTACCAGTGGCAGTATTGACAAACTAGAAAAATATAAACGATTTAATATTACCGAAGTCTGGTTTTGGGAAAATAATCAATTGTATTTATATCATCTTAAAAATGATAATTATGAGCAAATTAATCAAAGTGAATTATTGCCAGATTTAGATATAGATTTATTGATAAGTTGTGTTTTGATGCCTTCTATTATTGATGCAAGAACAGCATTTATTAAAGGTATTAAAAAGTAGTAGTTTGTAGGTTGGTTTGACACAAGTAAATCCAACAATACCCATCATTAATAATGCACTTATTACAATCCAAAAACCCTGTATCTGTTTACATTATCTCACTCAACCATTACTAGGGATTAATAGAGCGATAGCGAAGCGCTGCTGCAAGCAGATCGTGTAAATATTCACCTCACTTGAGAATTATCACCCGAACTAAATTAAATCCTATTTTGTGCTTCTTCTCGTTTACAATGTAAAAAATAACTTAATACTCCCTTAACTATCAATCAATAGTAATCAGGGTAGAAATATTAAAATTTGACACCGGGAGTGATTTTGAATAAAGAGGATATCATCTATCAACAAATTATAGCAATTGCCAGTAGTTACGGAATATTTGATTGTATACCCTGTGCTAGAGCAATCAAAGAATTTTTAATCAGACAAAGTATTCATGGTAAGCATATTAAAATAAATACAAATTCTTAAGATCCAATTTATGGCAGAATTTATGATGATAGTATTGGAGAATTGATTGCTACCACAGGTCATCATGAAGGTGTTATAATTGAGATAAATAACTTAGAACTTGTTTTTGACAATATTCACCATCAAGGCATTACCCGATTAAACTGGATACAGAATCTCTATTCACCTATATTAGATGCAGGATTAGAGTTTCAAATCACAGAAACTTACTTTTAACCTAGACATTTAGTGAGTTAAACATGGATAATCTCTACAACTTACTGCAAAAGATCAAAAAAAGACCTGCAATGTATTTAGGTAAAAATTCTATTTTTAGCCTCCAAGCATTTTTAGATGGATACTATTTTGCCCGTCGAGAAATTGGTATTCCGTTAACAGCAGAAGAATCAGAATTTCAAACTTTTTTACAATGGATAAGACAGAAATTCAATGTAGAAACAGGTCAATTATGGTCTAGTATTCTTCTTTTCCATTCAGCCGATGAAAAAAGCGCAGTAGATAGGTTTTTTACTTTGTTTGAAGAATTTTATCAGAATCATAAAAATCACGAAACAGCAAAAATTGATGAACTAGTTCGGGTGATAATTCTCAAGTGAGGTGAATATTTACACGATCTGCTT
>JAKOGY010000478.1 GCA_028658405.1 Dolichospermum sp. ST_sed8
TATAATCAAAACTTATTTTATCAAATTGTGAGTTCCGCAGATTAGATTAGGATATTAAACCCTTAAATAACAGTCGCTCAATTACTGTTTTTGCTTTGTGCTGACCTTTTTGTCTGCCTTTTTGTCTTGCATCTTGATTTACTCTTGTTTACTTGATATCACGTTGATAAGCTGTCAACATTTCTACATCAAAGCTACATTTAGCGAATGTGGCGATCGCTTTAGTTCAACACTCGAAATCATGAGTTCAGAACTTAATGCTTGGAGTATGATGTATTAAGACTATCAACATAAAATTATATTATTAAAATCCTCTACTAAACCACTCTTATCTTTATTGCTCCTTATTGAGAATATAGCTACTAAATTTTCCTATCCAAAATCTATTTTTTTTGAGCCAAAGGTAATTTTTTACTCCTTTTTTATTAATCATTTCCCGTAATCACCGTTTGTGACAGTCAAGGGTGCGGAATGTGGGATAAAACCGTCTCTAATAATTCTAATCTCACGACATTTACTGTGGCTTTATTTTTCTGCTAACCAATTATCTAAATCAACTAAACTCACAAAATCTAAAAGTGCCTCACCCAATTCTTCCAACTCCTCAACATCTAATGAAGAAATCAAAAGTGTTTGGCGATCTGTAAGCTTCCCAAACCGCTTAGATAATAGTCGTAAAAGTAATCTTTTCGCCTCATTTTGCCTACCTTCTTGCCTGCCTTCTTGTATACCTTCTTGTATACCTTCTTGCCTACCTTCTTGCCTACCTTCTTGTATACCTTCTTGTTTTGCATCTTGATATACTCTTGTTTGCTTGATATCACTTAGTGAAAACATTGTCTCAATCTCCTGACGAGTTAATTTAGAAAACTTTGATAGTAAAACCGTCTCTAATAATTCTACAATGTCTCGCTTGATCGTGGCATCAACAATTTCTGTTCTAGTCCGCTGCATTAGCCCACTAACCAATTCTGGTGATTGAGATTTTTTGCTAACTATTAGTTGCACTAAGTCCATACCAATTGATGCTGACGATATTTCATCAAGGTAAATTTGCACAATGCGTCCATTGTTAATCAACTCTTCTTGATAAGCAGTCAACTTTTTGACTTCCAAGCTTCGTTTAGCAAATATGGCCACAGCTTGCCAATCTTGTACCGGCTGGTATTGATTGAGATAAATATTAATTTCAGTGATAAATTCCCAATAAAAATCAGGCTTATCTTGAAATTGCACTTCCACAAAATAAATTGGCTGATCTAGAGTATCTGGCATAAAAATACCATCAAATCGGAAGGCTTTTTCCTTGACTTCTACTGATGTAAATTTATAGTGTTCAGCTTTCTCTAATGGTTGACCAATTAGCTCAAACAATAGACTATGAAAGGTTAAAAATAACTGATAGAAAATGGTGTCAGTTCGCATGGAGTTATCTGCTAATAAATATAATCAAAACTTATTTTATCAAATTGTGAGTTCCGCAGATTAGATTAGGATATTAAACCCTTAGAGGATGTTTTAAAAGTCCTTCGTGGTGTATCAAATATTTTCAGATCCCCCTAAATCCCCCTTAAAAAGGGG
>JAKOGY010000479.1 GCA_028658405.1 Dolichospermum sp. ST_sed8
AGCTAAACGCTGGGAAAAAGACCGCAGGAATTGATGGCAAAAAGTCCCTTACCTTCAAGGAACGCTTTGAGCTTAATGAACTGCTAAAAGCATCCGTTAACAACTGGAAACACCAGGGGTTAAGAGAAATACCCATCCCTAAAAAGGACGGCACTATCAGGATGCTGAAAATCCCTACTATTGCAGATAGAGCATATCAATGCCTTATCAAATACGCACTAGAACCAGCCCACGAGGCAACATTCCACGCTAGGAGCTATGGGTTTAGGACGGGTCGCTCGGCACATGATGCCCAGAAAATCCTTTATCTCAATCTAAACTCCAAAGCCAACGGAATAGATAAACGAGTTATAGAACTCGATATCGAAAAATGCTTCGATAGGATAAACCACACCGCCATAATGGATAGACTCATCGCTCCTTATAGCATAAGACAGGGAATATTCCGATGTCTCAAAGCCGGAGTCAATCCAGAGTTTCCCGAACAAGGAACACCCCAAGGAGGAGTGGTAAGTCCACTGTTAGCTAACATCGCCCTAAATGGAATTGAAAGTATTCATAGATACCACATGGCTTCTTGCAAACGAATCACAGACAAGACCTCAAGGAAAGATATTGTCGAGCCAACAATCCGCTACGCGGATGACATGGTGATAATACTCAGACCCCAAGACGATGCCACCGCTATACTTGACAAAATCAGTCAGTTCCTAGCAGAGCGGGGAATGAAAGTCAGTGAGAAAAAGACCAAGCTAACCGCCGCGACAGATGGGTTTGATTTTCTCGGTTGGCACTTTAAAGTCCAGAAAAACGGGAAGTTTAGATGCGTTCCATCAGTGGACAATTATAAAACTTTTCGTAAGAAAGTAAAACACATCGTCAACAACTCGAATTATGGTGCCACCACTAAGGCTATAAAACTAGCCCCTGTAGTTAGAGGTTGGAGGAATTACCACCGCTTCTGCAAGATGGATGGGTCGCGTAACTCGCTATACCACATTCACAACAGAGCATTTAGGGTATTCAACAAGGAAACTAAACAGAACCGCTATACCAGTAAGCAATTATTAGACAAGGCGTTTCCCTCAGTCCCTTACTCCGAAAACAAGCACATCAATGTCAAAGGCGAGAAATCACCCTACGACGGAGATTTGAGTTATTGGAGCGAGCGTAACAGCAAGCTCTATGACAACGATACCTCTAAAGCCCTTAAACGGCAAAACCATAAATGTGGACATTGTGGATTAAAAATGCTCAGTGACGAGAAGGTACACTTACATCATATAGATGGAAACCACCAAAACTGGAAACCTAAAAACCTTCTAGCCATACACGAAAGCTGCCACGATTTCATTCACATGAGCAAAAGCGAAAGCTAAGAACATCGGGAGCCGGGTGCGATGAAAGTCGCACGCCCGGATCTAACAGAGAGGAGCGCGGGATAATACCCGCCTTCGACTCTACCAGAATGCAGCTAGAAATATCCTTAGTCGAGGATTGAGTACCGTAGGGCATAGGGAAACTTTTGCGCTAGACGCAAGCAACGCTGTCTTGAGATGAGTCCTCTACTCAGGTTGG
>JAKOGY010000480.1 GCA_028658405.1 Dolichospermum sp. ST_sed8
GAAATAAACACTAAGATTATCGCTGTCCAGATGTGTCTAGACTTTGGTAATTTTGGGTAAGTTTTATAGAACGGAATCCTTCCAGTTTACATAAATGGGGAAATCGTGCAGCCTTAGTTGTGGAAACTGCGCGAATGCAAGTTGCAGGTTTAATCAATGCTATTCCTGAAGTTACAGCAAAATTCAGGAGTCACCGAGTAAAACTGGCTTGGTATCTGGCTTTGAGTTCAGAGTTTGTACCTGATTGATCTGCAATCTGCTGTATATAAATTAAATGCACAACAGCTTAGATATCAAGCATCAAAACTTGAGTTTCTTTTGATAAATATCCATTTATAATTTACTATATGGAGTTATTCTTCAAAAACAGATGATGCTAACTACATACACCGCAAAATACACAAGAACTAATAGCAGATATATGGGATAACTAATTGAATGGACAGAAATCATTACAGAAGGAGAAACCTTAGAAATATGTAGAGCAATGTTACAAGATGCCTTCAAAGAAATGATTATTGCCTATGGTCAGCAAAATCAAGAAATTCCCACAGGAAGCTCTTTGCTTGAACAAATTCCAGTAGAGGTTTGAATGTGTCAGTAAAGAGAAAAGATTTAATCAAATATTTAGAAGAAAATGGATTTTATACCTAAAAAGACTTTTAATCTGATTCCCTACTAAAAATATTCTTGACAAAGCTATATATGAAAGAAACACCAATACAAAAACCCAATATTCCCCAAATTCCTACATTTACCTCCATTCCTGAAGCGAGATTGCACCGTCAACAACGACTAGCGGCTGCTTTCCGTCTTTTTTCCCGATTTGGATTTGATGAAGGTGTTGCAGGACACATTACAGCCCGTGATCCAGAAAACCCTGAACACTTTTGGGTAAATCCCTTTGGAATGCACTTTGGTTTAATTCGAGTTAGTGACCTGATATTAGTTAATCAGCAAGGTGATGTAATTTACGGTAATCGTCCCGTAAATCGTGCAGCTTTCGCTATTCATTCTCAAGTTCATGCAGCCCGTCCTGACGTGATAGCCGCAGCCCACGCTCATTCTATCTATGGTAAAAGCTGGTCTAGTCTGGGTCGTCTGCTTGACCCGCTCACTCAAGATGCTTGCGCTTTTTACCAAGATCATAGTATATTTACTGATTATACAGGGGTTGTTCTCGACCCGGAAGAAGGCAAGCGCATTGCTCAAACATTAGGCAACAATAAAGCCGTCATTCTTCAAAATCACGGCTTATTGACAGTCGGTAAGACTATTGATGAAGCTGCTTGGTGGTTAATCACAATGGAGCGCTCTTGTCAAGCCCAACTGTTGGCAGAAGCAGCCGGCAGACCTATAGCAATTAAACCAGAGTATGCTAAGATAGCGCATAGTCAAGTTGGTTCTCATGAGTTGGGTTGGTTTAGCTTTCAATCTTTGTATGAGATGATTGTGCGACAAGAACCGGATTTTCTAGAATAAGGTTTCACAAGATTTTTTACCAAGAGAACTCCACAAAAAACATGAACTGCTTGCAGCAGCGCTTCGCTATCCCATAGTAAGCGTGAA